>NZ_JAUFQG010000004.1:1552500-1852500 GCF_030409605.1 Simiduia curdlanivorans | reverse complement strand
TTATCAACAAAACCTATAAAGTGATTAGCTTTGAGACCCTATTATCAACACATATATAAATAAATACACTGGTTTCATTGAATTCGTTTTCTGTTTATCCAATGCCTGTTATCGAGGAGCTAGTAGATGAAAGCCATGATCGTTCGTAGCTATGGCGGCCCAGATGCTTTTGAAGCCGCCGATATTGCCAAGCCCAGCCTGAAAGCCGGCCACGTGTTAGTGCGGGTAAAGGCCACCAGCGTTAATACCGTCGACACCATGATTCGACAAATGGGCAATGACCTACCCTTATCACCTGCGCTGCCCGCACTATTAGGTATGGACTTTGCCGGCACCGTTGAAGCCGTTGGTGAAGGGGTGCGTGATTACGCCATTGGCGACGAGGTTTACGGTTGTGCCGGTGGCCTAGCCGACCTACCCGGCGCACTGGCCGAGTACATATTGGCTGACGCGCAATTAATTGCACCTAAACCAAAGAACCTGTCCATGCGCGAGGCCGCGGCTTTGCCGTTAGTGGGTATTACCGCTTATGAAGGCCTGCAGCGGGCGGGTATCAATAAAGGCCAAAAAGTTTTAGTTCACGGTGGCTCTGGCGGCGTGGGTCATGTAGCGCTGCAGTTGGCGAGCTTTTTTGGCGCCGAGGTTTTTGCCACCGGTGGCGGCGAAAAACAACTGGCACTGATCGAAGAACTAGGCGCCAAGAGCATCAATTACAAATCCGAAGCCGTGGCCGATTACGTAGCCAAGCACACCAACGGTTCCGGTTTTGATCTAGTGTTTGACTCAGTCGGCGGCGCCAATATGGCTAATTCCTTTGAGGCCGCAGCGCTAAATGGGCAAGTGGCATCAACCGTTTCTATGGTGGAATTGGATCTTTCCACGGCACATTTTAAGGGCTTGTCGCTGCACGTGGTATTCATGCTTATTCCCATGTTGCACAACCATAAGCGCGAACAACACAGCCATATTTTACGCGAGCTCGCGAAGATTGTTGAAGCCGGAAAATTGCGCCCCATTCTAGATGAAAACCGTTTCACTCTAGAGCAAGTGGGCGCCGCACACACACGCCTGAGCAGCGGTGCGGGCATGGGCAAAGTTGTCATTGATGTTTAACCGCTAATTCGCACCAAAACCCCGCACAGCGGGGTTTTGGTGTTTGTGTTTGTGTTTGTGTTTGTGTTTAAGGCTAAACAACCATAGCGTGATCTTGATCCGAGCGCGCCAGCCTTAGTCAACCTATCATTGATTGTTAACGCACGACCCTTTAGCGACTAGGATTTTTTAACTCGCCTAATTTATGTCCTTACCACGGAGCTCATACCATGAAAACGGATAATAAGAAAACCATTTTAATTACCGGCGCTACCGACGGCATAGGCTTAGCCACAGCCAACAAGCTGGTAGCGATGGGGCACGAGGTATTACTGCACGGGCGCAATCAAGAAAAACTAAATGCCGTGGTGCAATCGCTCACGCAGTTACATCGCAACGCCGTTATTAAAAAATTTACAGCAGACTTTTCAGAGCTGGGTGACGTTGTAGCGCTAGCCAATGCGGTAACCGCGCAACACAAAAAACTGGACGTGCTAATCAACAATGCCGGCGTACTAAAAACACCCATTACACGCACAAGCAACGGCCTCGATGTACGCTTCGTGGTCAATACCCTAGCGCCCTATCTGTTCACACAGCGGCTATTGCCCTTAATGGATAAGCAAGCGCGGGTTATCAACCTATCTTCTGCGGCCCAAGCTAAAGTCAACCTTAATGCACTAAACGGTGATCAAGCTCTTGCAGACATGGAAGCCTATGCGCAAAGCAAACTCGCGTTGACACTTTGGTCGCAACACATGGCTGCCAAGCTAAAAACCACGGGCCCAATCATTATTGCGGTAAACCCCGGCTCACTACTGGCCAGTAAAATGGTAAAGGAAGGTTTTGGCATTACCGGTAACGAGATAAATATCGGCGCCAACATTTTAATTAAAGCGGCGTTCGATACATCTTTCGCAACAGCCTCTGGTAAATACTACGACAACGATGCCCAGCGTTTCGCAGCACCACAATACGACAGTGACAAACCGGATAAGATAGCGGAGCTGATTCAGGCCATGGAAGCGCTTCTAACAAGCGTCTAATACTGCAACACGACTATTCGCGCCAATAACTATCGAACACCTTTATTTGCTCGCGCAGACAATCAGCCTGCTGAGGCTGAGCAGCAAACACCTAGATAAGCAGGAATTTTTCTATGATATTGAATAGCCCTTAACCACTATTTCAGTGGCAAAGGTGTTAGAAAAAGATAGCGTAAACCACAATACTACCAACGAATATCATCTGTGCCAGAAAAACTAAGACAAAACCAATGCCACCTTTACTGGTTTCATCCATGGCATACAGCAGCGGTTTAAGGGCGAGTAAAAATACGATAACGCCGGCCGCTAAACTCCACCAATAGTGGGTCGAATAAAATGGCAATATGGCCAAACCTAACAGCAATAGGACGGCAGCAAGCATGGTACCGTCTTTGCGCCGGGCCATTAATAAGCTTACCGGTATAAGCAAGCCATAAGCCCACCACAACCAAGCTGGGAAACTATTCAGCACACGTTCAACCAACGGGGCATTAGCTGTGGATAATTCGCTGACAGAATCATCAACAGCGCTGGCCAAAGGCCCCTCGTGCAGAAAAATCAAATACCCGATACCCACCAGCAAGGTAATACCAGGGCCCATCAGCCTTTGTAGTTCCAGACTGTGATTAAGCAAATTCAGTCTATTAAGGCCATACACCGCGCAACAACCAAGCGCCCACAACGCCATAAAACCGGCAAAGTTCAGCCAAAAATCTTGCGGATAAAAGAACACCAAAAACGGCGACAACATCAGCACGGCATCGGTTACTGGCTCTTTTTGCTCGGCACACTCCAACCCGTTAAAAGTTTCAAGGCGCTCGACACCGTTGCCGTCCAGGCTAAGATCGCGATTCACATCGTTTTCACCACGGCTTCCAGCGCCATCCACATCAACAGTTTCATCAACTGCTAATTTACGTCGATAGGCTTGAGAGTCGGCGATAAGTGCCGCCACCAAGGCGGCGGCGACACATAGGTAGGTATAAAATATCGACATTATTGCTCGTTGGAACGCCCAGCACGCAACACCAGTTCAGATACCGCCTTGTGCATACGAATAAAAACGGTGCGAATTAAATTGAGGGTGATGTTCGTTGTTTCGGTAATAACAATACCAATTAATTGCGCCAAGCGCTTCATCAAACGCACCACCCAATGGGAAACCGCTTTACCAAATTCATAGGCGCGCTGCATTAAAATCGCCAACCTATCGAGAATGGTAAAGGCCGTACTACCTGTCATCACCAGCGAAATACCGGCGAGTTGCGCAACCTTTTTAACCACCCACATCACCGCATCGCCCGCGAGCTGCGCTGTACTCAGGGTGAGGCTGACAACACTGTCGCTTTCCAACCACTGCTCTACGCTACGCGTAAGGTTAGGCCGTGGGCGCAATCTACGAAGTGCATCCCAGTCGCCTTTAGTTTCACCTGCGGAAATAGATTTTATATAATTGCCCATCTTGTGATAGGCGGCTGGATTAAGCGCTAAACCAGAGTTCAATAAAATATCGCCTGGGCCACCGTCGGGCACATGCATAAAGGGCCAGGTAGGAACCATCGGTACCGGGTCAGTTTTGTGGTATACCCGAAAGACATTGTCGCGGCCAATACGACGCGCCGAACCCTCAGCAAAGAACTGCAGGCCAACCCGCGGGCTACCAAAGGTATATAACTTGGTCCGGCGACTGGAAATTTTCCGCAGATAATCTGCAACCAGCGTCGCCAATGCACCCCCTAAGCTATGGCCAACACAATGGAGCGTGTGAACCGACGGCGGCAATGACTTAATAAATTGATCTAAATCTGGGAGAAAAGATTTAAACGTATAATAGAAGCCTTGATGGACTTCGCCGCCCGTAACAAAACGCTTTATTCCTGCATTAAGATCAGTTAACGCATCAAATCCACTCGCAGTACCTTTAAGGGCGATAATAGCATGGCCTTCGTACTCATTAATGCCGCAGGCCGCCACCCCCATGGTGTGCTCACTTTTTAAAAAAAGAAAGGCACCGGTTTTGCCACTCAAAGTTTCACTTTCAGACATGAGAAAATCTTTTTTATAGATTTTCTTAAAATTTTCACGTAACAATGTGGTTTTTACATCGTAAACATCCGATGCTAAATTAGCCGCGTAAGCGGGAGCAAGATTTTCCATTTTCTATTCCCAAGTGCATTTTGTAAAAAAAGCCGAACCAAAATCTCTGTGCAACTGTTCTTCATCATTAAGCTCGCAGCGAAAGTTCAGCGGCTTACCGCCCAACTCCGAGTTTATCGCAGAGTCTCGCTTTGAATTTGACCACACCTCTATTTCTTCACCCTCTACAACAACGATAATTTGTTGCGCCACAACAAACTCCGCCGGTATAACTTGAACTATTGTGCGTCGACGAACCTCTGGAAAGTTGACTTTCCCCTCAGCATCAGTCGTTGACTCATCCTGCTCAATGGTTGAATGCTCCCAGCGTCTTACAACGTTAGCGCCAACTACTGGCTGCCCATCTCGATAAATTTGCATAGAGACAGGAGAAAAAAAATAAGCCTTACCGGCATCCAATATAGACATAGGGGCTCCACTTTGAGAACAAGCTAATGAGGAAAATGCAATTAGCGTAATGAGATAGATATTTCGAATGGATTTCACGGGGCTACCTTGCTGTTTTTGTTAGTTCAGGCGGCAGCGCCATAGGCATACTGAGCGTAAGGTAATTTATGTAACGAGCAGGATTGTAGCAGTTCACGGCCCAGAGAAAGAGCTGACTGCAAGCAGTGCGATGAGATGAATTTGGCAAGACCGCTCCTTAGTCTAGTGCGCAATAAGACGGCTGAGAAACGCGTCTACGTTGAATCAGACGATTCTATAGGGCTTAGTCCATTTGTCGATGAAAAATCATTAAAAAGCATATTATGAGGCACGTAAGTACCAAGCAATTAACACCTAAGCTACAGCGCCTAAAATCAAGGGTTTAGCGATCAATTTGTCACCCGCAAACGCGCATCTTCGATCAGGCAAACGAGCGCATGACGATTAATGTGACCCTTATCACAGGTTTACGGCCAGCCAAGGCCAAGCTTTCAACCTCAAGGCGCGTCGATAACATTTTCAAACTGTAATCGGTGGTGGTTTTTCTGCCGTCAAGCAAGAACCCGTGACCACACAGCCGATGGACAACACTAGCCGCCACTTAACGCTTGAAACACAAACAGCGTATCCTTTTCCCCGACACGATCAGAAAGACCATTGCGGTCTATCAAAAGATTATTATTGACGCACAGGTTCACGTGCCGACGCAGGCGCCCTTGTTCATCTAACACGTAATCGCAAAAGCCCGGCACCTGGCGCTCCACCGCCGCAAGCACCTCGGCCACTGAACCAGCCGGCAAGGAAAGTTGGGCATTTTCCAGTTGTGGAAAAAAGCGGTACAGATGGCGAGTCACTTCTAAGCTGGCCATGCCTCTACCCAAAACGCACGGAGTAAACCGGCGGAAAGTTATTGCCTAAACACTGCCAGCTGTCCCCTCTATCTTCCGATAAATACACATTGCCGGTGCTGCTGCCGAAACACAGGGTATCGCCGGAGACATCCAAGGCGTGACGCAACACAATATCGTAAGCATCTTGTTGCGGCAGGCCAGCTCTTAGCACCGTCCAGTGCTCGCCGCCATCGCTGGTTCTTGCCACGCACAAACCGCCATCAAGGGCCATGCGTTCTGAATCTGCGCGTGCCGGCACCACCCAAGCGCTTTTACCATCTTTCGCATCTACCGCAACGGGGAAACCAAAATGCACGCCCTGTTCTGGCTTGCTCACCTTGCGCCATTGCTGACCACCGTTATCGCTGTAAAACACGCCGCAGTGATTTTGCTGCCAAAGGTGATTAGGCGCGCCGGCACAGGCGCTTACATAGTGCGGGTCGTGGCCCCATTCCGCCTCTGGGTCGGGCAAATAATCCATCAACATGCCGCGGTTGCGCGGCGCCCAACTCTGGCCGCCATCTAAAGACTCAAGCACGCCGGCCGAAGACACAGCCACATACAGGTGATTGGCATTCTGCGGGTTGACGATAATGGAGTGAATTCCCGGCTCAAATACGCCGTAATCAATACTCGCTGGCGTGCCGCCCCAGGTGTTTTCGCTGCTTGCCTCACCAGCAAATAAATCGCCGCCACGGCTAGGGTGATCCCACAAGGGGCGATTCAGCGCCCAGCTAGTGCCGCCATCGTCGGAGACAAACAGGCCGCCGGGAATGGTGCCCGCGTAAAGTCGGCCGGGCTGACTGCTATGGCCGAAGGCCAGGTGCCAAATTTTATAGACCGCTGCGGGCGAATACTCGGGCGCGCCCGAGGGTTCTTCGGCATCTGGGGTGGGTAAAACCTTGGTGATGTAGCGCGCATCTTTTGGGTACTTGAGGCTGGAAATATCCTCCCAGCTGGCGCCATCGTCTTTCGAACGCGACAGCTTCGGCCCCCAATGGCCGTGATCCAGCGATGCCCACAGGGTACCGTCGCGCGGGTCTTGGGTGGCAAAGCAAACGGGTATACCGGCATGCTCAATCGGCCGAGCCCGCCAACCCGCCTCGGTTTTATCAATAATGACGCAACCCTTGCGGGTGCCAAGCAATAGTTTGTTTGCCATAGCGCTTCCCTCTTATTTAACCTATCTCTATTTAACCAACCGCTACTTAACCAACCTCTATTTAAACCAGCCACAACATTACGCCGCTAAACGCACAGCGCACAAGATCATTAATCTAGTCTAGCGGCTAATGGCTGGCTAGTAGGTAAGCCACAAAGTCAGACCTACGCCTGAATAAAATCAAAAGCGACTGAGCGCACGTTATCCCAATGCATCAAGCTTGAAAAAGTACGCGTCGTAGCGGGAGTGATTCTGGCCCAGCAAATATGTGGTTAACGCGGAGCGCGTTAGCGTTTGGTTTGGTTTGGTTTGGTTTGGTTTGGTTTAGCTATGTACGAGTTTAAACAGCTTATGCGCCACAGGGGGCCACTTTGAATTTTGGCGCTTGAAGCTTGGAGCTTGAAGCTTGAAGCTTGGCTAGTTTTTCAAAAAATGTCGCATTTCCCCCACATCAATTAAGCGAAAATCAAATTCAAGTGAACAAAAACTTTTCATTGATGTGGGGTAACACGGACCCAAACCTATACAAACATGAGGCCTAAGTATGGCAATTTTTATCTGCCAGCCATGGCCTTCACATCCCCAGAGGACAGCATCTTCCCGCCTATGCCCCAATCGCCAGTTTTAACTTCATTAATTTTTACCCAAGTTACACCGCGTAAATTCTCACCTTCTATGGCAACCATAGTATCGGTGACATTGCGAATCATATCCTGCTTTTGCTGAGCGGTAAAAACGCCTTCGATGACATCAATATTTACCAGTGGCATCATTTTCTCCTTGCTATTACCTAGTGATTTATCGAATCTCAATAGTGACCGCTGAAAAACTAACTGGCCAGTGTAGAAACTGAACCACATGCGGTACTTTTTTTGTACTAGCCGCAACTCAACCTCGGCCCTATACTGGATCAACACTTGACGCCACTTATACGAAAAGGGAATGTCAATGCAAAGTTATAATCAATTCTGCCCAATTGCCAAAGCCTGTGAAGTACTTGAACCGCGCTGGACCCTGCTCATTCTTTGCGAAATGTGGTCTGGCTCTAGTCGCTTTAACGAAATTAAACGCGGCGTGCCCAGCATGTCGCCGTCGCTACTATCAAAGCGACTCAAAGGCATGGAAGATCTAGGATTAATAACGCGCGAAGAGCTGGACGGCAATATAGACTACAAAATCACTGAAATAGGTCACGAGTTAGGGCCCATCGTGTTTGCTCTGGGCAAGTGGGCGCATCGCAATATCGATGCAGAAGTCACGCTAGAGAAGCTAGACGCCAAATTACTGATGTGGAACGTGCGTCGCAAGGTTGATATCTCGCCATTCACCACCACAAAAAAAGTGATTCAATTTGTATTTACAGAGCTTGGAAAGGACAAACGTAATTTTTGGCTAATATACAAACCTGGCTGCAGCGTAGATTTATGCACCAAAGACCCAGGCTTTGAAGTTGACCTGTGCGTAATGGCAGAACTAAAAGCACTAACCTCCGTATGGATTGGCCTCTCTGAATTAGCCGATGAATTACGACATAAAAAAATTGTACTACTCGGCGACAAACACCTGGCCGCAACCATAGACCAATGGATGGTGAGAAGTGACTTTGCACCTAAGTTGAAGATCGCCTGAGTTGAAGATTTATTGAGCTGAGGATTTCCTAAATTGAAGGCCACCTAAGTTGATTAAGGCAATAGCGCGCGACACCTTTTCCGCTCTTCGTTACCTAGAAAATGCAGGCTGTTAATTGCGGCTCTCCAATTAACCACAGTCGTAACAATAACCCCTTGCAAAAATAACTCTTGCCCAGCCGTTGTTTTCCACATTGGCGCCCCCATCTAGGCAAGACGCCCAGCAGCCAGCCGGTTGCGGCACCTGCAACACCTCAGAGGATAACCCCATGATATACGACTTGACCGTTGTACAGTTCAGTAAAATGCTCACCAATTTAAGCGCCATTTTGGACAAGGCCGCGGCATTTGCCGAAACAAAAAAAATCGCCCCTGAGGTATTGTTAAACTCACGCCTAGCGCCAGACCAATTCAACCTAACACGGCAAGTACAAATTGCTTGTGATACCGCCAAACTAGGTGCAGCGCGCGTGGCGGGCAAGGCCGATTCAGCACCCAAGCATGAAGACACAGAAACGACCTTGGCCCAATTGCAAACGCGTATTCAAGACGTGATCGCTTATCTAGCCACCTTCACGCCGGCTGACTTCACCAATGCCGCCAGCCAAACGGTATCGCAACCGCGCTGGGAAGGAAAAACCTTGAGCGGCGTCGAATTTGCCATTCAACACGCCACACCCAATATCTATTTTCACATCAGCACGGCTTACGCCATTTTACGTCACAACGGTGTTGATGTAGGCAAGAAGGATTATCTGGGCGCCATGCCCTACAAATCTTAATACTCACGAAAAGGCTAGCGGCCGCTTATGTGCGGCCTTTATTGTTACATTATTTATCCGCTTTCTTTCGGAGCTATCAATTAGCCAGCACTAAAATCGTGAAACGTTAATTCGCATTGGTGTTCTTTGCGTTCAGTGATTGCGCAATTGCCCGGAAGGCAGCAATGGCAATATCTGTGTTTTCGTAATTATTGGCCATAAAATTTCGATCGGCACTGTTTTTTACAATCACCACATCATGCTTGCGATCCACATAGATATACTGGCCGTAAATTCCGATGGCTAAAAATTCTTGATCGGGGTTCTCTGGCAGCCACCATTGATAGCCGTAACCAAGTTTGGTATTGGCGCTATCGCGCTTGCCGGGCATCAGATGCGGCGCATCTGGGGTAATACTCTTCTCGATCCAATCTGCAGGTATAACCTGCTGGCCATTAACAACACCCTTGTCGCGATACAGCATGCCCAAGCGGGCGTAGTCGCGGCTTATGAGGTTTAAACCGCCCAACACCATGGGCTCACCGGTGCTATCTGTGATGTAAATAGCATCCTGTTCGGAACCGATTTTTGACCAAAGATTTTCGTGGAAATAATCAACAATCGATTTTCCAGTCGCCGCCCGCAGCACCATGCCAATCACGTGAGTATCAATGCTCACATAGTGCATAAAGGTACCCTGTTCGCGCCCAGAGGTTAGCGATGCCGCAAACTCATCAAAGCTGCCACCCAACGCCATCACGCGACCAAAGCGATTTATGTCGCTGTTAAAATCGCCATAATCTTCATTGAAGTACACGCCGCTAGACATCTGTAAAACATTCTTAATCGTTACGCCGTCATAACCGCTACCCTTAAGGCTGGGCACATAGTCGGTTACCGGCGCATTTAAATCTTTGATCGCACCCGCTTCTACCGCCACGCCGAAGATGGCACTGAGAAAGCTTTTCGCCATAGACCAAGAAATTCGATAGTCCGTGGCTTGCGTGCCCTGATAATAACTCTCATGCGTAAGTGTATTGCCCTGAATCACCACTAAAGCAGTGGTGCTGGAGTCGGCTAGAAACTCGCTTAAGTTTCGCGCCTCGCCTTGATATTGGAATAGATCCGGCAAAGGCTTTTCATCCACAGCGAAGCGATTCACTGGCCCTTTGCGAGGTATCACCTTGCTAGGCGCGATATCGCGCATATGGGAGAAATTATGCACAATCACATCGGCATCAAATAGATGTACTGTGTGGTAAAGCTGGCGAATTTCAGTTGAAAATAGGCCTGCTAAGAGTGCCACCAACAACACAACAACCACGCCAACTTTTTTTACTGGGCCAAAACCATTCATACCAAGATATCCACTGCTTTTATTTTAATTTGAATTTTTTATCAAGTTTAAGCCTGAAAGTAATCGCGAATCCACTGATAAAGCTGTTCAGACGTAAGCTCACCGATTGCAATTTTTTCATACCCTGGTTCCGGGTCTGTATCGCGCATGCCAAACTGATAAGTCGCCATATCCGGTACAGCGTCTTGCAGGATGATAAAAATTCGCTTGTTGGCAACCAAACATTCAATGGTAATCACATCCGCACCAATACCACTGGCGCGCATCTGCCGATTAATGCCCACCACTGGATTAATGCTGGCAAAGTCTTTTTGAATGCGTGCATGCGCTTCAGTTAGCGCATCCGATAGTGCGCTTAACTGCGGGGTGAGGGGAAACTGTTGCTTAGTCATGTCGTTTCGTCATATTGGGTAGTCGTATTGTTGAGTCATAGGGCTTAGCCATGCTGTTGGTTATAGGGCTTAGTTATTCTATTTAGTCAGGCTTTCTAATTTTACGCTTTGATAGGTGCGAGCGCCTTCACCAATAGCAAAATCTCGTGGCTGATGCTAATCAGCTCTTTGAGCAACTGCGGGTTTATTTCCAAGTGCCCCTCATACTCGGCCAAATTCCGCGCATGATGGCATTTATCTAACACGCGCCACTTAGCTCGATCCAATGCCAAGGTGTGTTCTAAACATTGAAACACTAAATAGCGGTTATCCGAGCGATAGCCATGCCAACGCAATGCCGCTAGAGCCAACGCATGGGCAGCACCATAGGCGAGAGAAAATTGGCTGTCTTCACTAAGCCCTTTAATTAAAGCATCGGCCAATTTCGTTTCGGCTGCGCGCAACATACCAGAAAATTCTCTAGCGTCGGCCGGCTCTACTTTTAACTTCTGTATTTTGACGAGGTTATCGAGTTCTTTCATGTGGCTTCCTAGCCGATGATGAATTACCACCCTAGCGCTTATTCATCCAATAAATTTATTGTGGTTTGCGCCGTCACTTTGGTTAAAAAATTCTGCCCCTCCTGCAAACGCTGCTCAAATTCCTGGGGCGAGTAAATTGTCGGGTTCACCGTCCGCTGCAATTGAGACTCAGCCGGGTCTAGCAACGCCATGATGTCACTGTAACTTAAATCCTCACCCACCAGCATGACATCAATATCACTGCCGGCATGATCTTCCCCCTTTGCCACTGAGCCGTAAATAAACGCCTGCTCTAGCCTAGGTAAAATAGGGGACAAAGCTTGTTGCAGCACACTGCGCGCGCCCAAGGTCTTTTGTACTATGGCCACCAGCTCATTAAAAATGGGCGCGGCTTTATTGGCTTGGTAGTGGTTTTGGTTGCCCTGTTTCGTCACCACCAACAAACCCGCCGCCACCAACTTAGTAAGCTCACGATTAATAACCCCCTTGCCCATATCGGCTAGGCGGATCACCTCATTTAAATAAAAGCTTTTCTCCGGTTGACCAAAAAGCAACGCCAATACCTTTTGCTGTGCCTTGGTAAAAAGTGCGCTTCCAATACCCCTACTCATGCCATCCACCAAAAAGACCCAATTTGGGAACTTTAAACCCCAATTTGGGAACTGTAAACCCCAAATTGGGTACCTTTTTTACATTAAGCACCAGTAAAAGGACCCAAATTGAGTCTTTTAGGCGAAAGTTTGCAGCTGGCACAGAACAGGCTTGGCTTCAGCTCACCACCTAGAACCACACGCCAGCCCCTATTGCCCATCGGCCGGGCTTATCCGATAGCAATAGATGGGTGATCGATAAAGATCATCCAAGCGAAGGGTGGTTTCGGGCTGATAAGACGGCAAGGCAAAGGTATTGCTGATGAGGTAGCGAGGCGCGATTTTCTGTTCAGCCAACTTGGTCGCGAGCGCCGCCATACCGGCGGGAAACAAATAGCAAACAATCACCGAGGCGGAGGATAAATCTGCCTTTAAAAAATCTTCTCGATACACGGTTACATTTTTTAGCCGCATGCATTTACTTATCAACACCGTCACCAACCAGGGCAACAGTGACAACTCATAACCCACCACTTGCCGGTTTGGGTATTGCAGCGCCAAGCGAACAACCAAACTACCCCAACCACTGCCCAAATCCACAATCGGCCCGTCACCGGCACTCTCCACCAACTGCAGCATCGCTCGCCGCGCCTTTTTAGAACTCGGCATGGGCGATATACCAACCACCAATGTGCTCCACAGAATTGAAATCCCAATGAGTAAAAGCAGTGTGATTAGGCTGAGTTCGAAGGCTGACAATGTTTGGCTCTTGGTGGTGAGAGGTCAGTGCTCATTAGACCAGTAATTGGCTATGGTGACAAAAGATGTACAGAGAGTAGCCAGGACAAATAAGGGTTCGATTGGGCAAGCCATTTTTCATGATGGACATAGAAATACGCCCCAACGAAAGCCCACCCAACGCTTGTCCAACTACATCGCCCTGCGGGAACCTAATGTTTACTTCTTGTCTGATCCAGAATTGATTAGCTTGCCTAAAAGCCGCAAAAAAGATAGCAAAAAACAATCGACAACCGCTATTTTTTTGACGCGAACCGATAGATACTAACCAAGGTTAAAGAGCTTTTAACAGCCAAAAGGAGATAACATGTTAAGGATATGCATTTTACTGTTCGTGAGCTTGCTGACGCTTTCAGCCTATGCCCAAGTCGAAATAAAGGCGGTAAATAAGGCGGAGATTGGGGCTGAACTGATTGTAACCTTGTCCGGGGCTATCGCTGATAAAAGCTTTATCACCATTGTGAAATCAGGCGCAGAACAAGGCAGCTACAACAACTATGTTTATGTGCAAGGAAAAACACAGCTCACACTATTGGCGCCTTCGGTAGAAGGTAATTACGAAATTAGGTTATTAGCGCCAAGTTCGCCTTATGCAACCTTGGCCAAAACGGCGCTTGTATTAGTACAGGCAAAGGCCAGCATTGAAGCACCTAGCTCAGTAGCCGCTGGTGCTAACTTTGAGCTGCGCTGGAGCGGGCCAAACAACACAAGAGATTATCTCGCCATAGGAAATACCGAGCAGGATTACATCACCTATCAATATACGAATAAAGGCTCACCACTGTCATTTATTGCACCGGATAAACCAGGCCAATACGAATTACGTTATTTTTTGGCCAGTGGCGATACCGTTATCGCACGCAAGCCAATCGATGTCACTCCGGTAACGGCAACTATTAATGCTCCCCAAACTATAGAGGCGGGCAAGGCCATCGCCATTACCTGGCAAGGACCGAACAATAAGGGCGATTTTATTTCAATCGTGCAAAAAGGCGCGCCTGAAGGGACCTATAACAGCTACGCTTACACCCAAAAAGGTAACCCCTTAACGTTAAATGCGTCAGACTTTCCTGGTGAGTATGAAATTCGCTATATGAGCGGTCAAGCATACGCAACACTCGGCACTCAAGCTCTCGTGGTAACAGCAGCTTCGGCCACCATCAATGCTCCTGACCATGCACAAGCAGGCACAGACATTTCCGTTAACTGGAGCGGGCCAGATAATAACGGGGATTACATTACTATCGTGCCCGCCAATAGCGAGGAAGGCGCTTGGCTCAACTACACCTATACCCGAACCGGGCAACCGCTTACATTAAAGGCGCCGCAAACACCGGGTAACTATGAATTGCGTTATTCCACCGGCGCAAGCTACGCAACATTAGCCCGTAAAAATATTCGCATCGAGCCGTCAAAAGAAAAACCAGGCAAGTTACTAGCAAGCGTAAAACAGACGGCAATGGAAAAGACCTCCATTGCCATCATATTAGATGCATCCGGCAGCATGCTGCAGAAAATGGACGGGCAAAGGCGAATCGATATTGCCAAAGACACCTTATTAAATTTAACCCAAAATCACATTCCCGAGCAAACACCCTTTGCACTGCGAATTTTTGGAAAAGAAGTAGGCTCTTGCCAAAGTGATTTAGAAATACCCCTTCAACCCCTTAACCGCGTAAACGTAGCGAGCAAAATTAAAGCCATTAATGCCCAGAACAATGCCAAAACACCGATAGCCGCATCGATAAAAGCGATAAGAGAAGATTTGGCTAATGCCGGCAAGGAAAAACTTGTCATACTCATCACCGATGGTGAAGAAACCTGCGAAGGCGACCCAGCTGCTGAGATAGAAAAACTGAGTAGTAAAGGCATTCATATCAGGCTAAACATTATCGGCTTTGCGATCGACGACACACAATTAGCTGCGCGATTTGCACATTGGTCCAAGGCGGGAAATGGTGTTTATCTCTCGGCTAAAAATTCATCTGAATTAGGCAAGGCTCTAAACGACGCATTGCAATACGTTTACGAAATAAGAGGCGTAAAAGACGAGCTCATTGGCGAAGCGCCATTAGACAACAAAACATTCAGCTTACTACCTGGCGAGTACAAGGTGCGACTAAAAGGCCTACCGGAAACAGAAAAAACCGTTGTTATCGAAGCGGACGAAACAACAAAAATAGAATTCTAAAAACTGGGGCGATATGGTCACCCAGTTTTTAGCAGGTTGCTACATACACCTAACGGCCGCTGCGCAACTCGCCATCATTACCGTTAGTTTAAAAACAAATCGTCGGGAGCGATTTGATCCGCGTTTGCGCACGAAATGACAGGCACATGGAGGTGACTGGGGTAATCAGGCGACTGCGTAAAGGGGATAAAATCAACAGCTACAATCTATAGCCAAGATCAAGAGCAGAAGCCATTGCTACGAGTCAAAGGCCTTACCTTTAACTTGAAGAGAATTTTCGTGTGCTACTTTTACATTGGTGAGGTTAAGTCTTCTCGGAATAACACAGCTTCAAATCCTTGCGCCTGCACGGCATCTTTGAATGCTTGGCTGCAATAAACGCCCATACGGCGATCATAGTCTGTGCGAAATACAGGTGCTGTGCCCAGCTTAGCCTCATTAAATTTTAATGCGGCAATATCCATCACAACGCCATCCATAACATTACGCGAACTTAAAGACTCATCAATGCAGTTATAAATGGTGGTTGCGTTGTATATATACCAATCCACGCCATTAACATGAATCGGTAAAAACTCACCGAAGGGTGCAAGTAATGGCTCTAGTGACTGGAATGCGGCAGCACTCAAAACCATATTGCCAACCCAGTCAGAAATTTCTGGTAACTTACCTTCGCTATTGTCGTTATATCGATTGTAAAAACTCGCCTCTAATGGGTGCCAAATATCTTTTAGCGGCTCTCCTTTTGGGTAAGTGACAGCACCTAGCTTTTCTTCTAGTGCATCGGCAGACACGATTAAAGACAGGTATGATTTCAGCCTGTAGGTTAATTTATAAACTGACATTACAGATCATCCTCAAAGGGTAGTCCTTGGCCTTTACGCATCATAACGTACTCAGGGTGATGACCTTCGTGTAATTTTAACTATGACAGGGCCAATATCTCAAAGATTTTGACGGCTGAATTTTTCGGAAACCATAATTGCGACCAAAGTACCAGATTGGAACGGAAGGCACGTTTACTTATCTGCCAAATCTTGATCATTCCCTCAATATTCAAGTGATCGGCTATCCGCCGCAGCAGCCATGTTATACAATCCACGGCCAATTTAAGGTCTCGAAGGGAGTCAAGATCGATGGCGTTTCGTAAGTTTCTTTTACTTCTTTCACTAGCTACATTCCTTGCATTAGGCGCTTGTACTAACGAGCAAAACGAAAACGTCTATAGCAACCAAGGCTTTTCTATTTCACCGGCGCCTGACTGGGTATTCTCACGGGATGATAACCCCTCATTACTGGGCGGCCGAGAAGTCGCGTTTAAAATAGGCGAGTTTTCCTCAATAAGTTTTTATATTCGCGATAAGTCATTATCACTGCCTGAGTTTTCTGCTCACATGCTCGAAAAGACCTTACTCGCCGATAAAAGTAACCCGAGTGACATCACTAAAGACATAAACTCGAAAATTTCCGGTTTTGCCTCTCGCGAACTAATTATCAGCTCTCACCTTATAGATTCCTACCAAACAGAAGCCATTTTCGTGGATGTCCCCAAAGGCAAGCAACAAGTCTTTGGTGTACTTTTTTTGGCAGACAGCGATCAGTATGACTTCAGAGATGAACTAAGCACAGCTATTGAATCAATAGAGGTAACTCGTTAAAAACCAAGGAGGGTAAATGGAACACTACAATGGACGTTTAATTGGTGAGCTAAGGGTTGGAAAGCATCTAACTTTGTCCTCAAAAAATTCCATTTTATGATATCACAATCCAGCATATACGATATTAGGGCCGCTATTCAGGCTGAAATGCCACTGACTACCGTCCCCTAAAGAGAACTGTAACCTGAATACTCGATAAGGGAATATCAAATGACTGACAAAGCGCACTTAGAACTATTGAGTAAACTTACCAAAGAATTCAATAGCCTTGCAGAAAATCATTCACATTTGGCGCATAGCGCAGTAAGTCACCCAGAAAGCCCCCACTATGCATTAAAATTTTACGCATCAATCAATCCTATCGGGAGCGAATTAGAGCACAAAAAACCCGCCACACTGGAAACTGTTGACTCATGGGAAAAGTTAAATGGGGAGCTTGGTCTGCTTGTATTTCTCGGTGAGCACGGGCCTGAAATGGTGAGGGAATACTTAGACCAACATGTATATTATGACAATCTCTACTTTTACACGAAAAATACCATTTCGAGATGCGAAATCTATCATAAAGATGGAACCTCAAAATCAATCAGCATTCAAAGATTGATCCTTGATGACACTGGCAAACCAACGGTTATGCTAGAAATCAATCAGGGTAGTCCACTCATAACCACCTATAGAGTTTCCGAGGAAAAAATGTATGTAGCTTCGTGCTATCCTTTTGAAGGAGCGTGGAAAAAGCACCAAAATCTCACAGTATCTTATTTGGATGAAAAAATCCTGTACATTGTCGACGAAAAAAGCGGCGCCCACCTCTACAGCCTTAACGATCAAGATTCCGATCTAGACTCCTTAATTGACAAATACCACAACACTGCACTTGACCTAATAATCAGTGGATTATCGGACAGCCCACCAGAATTTAAGGATGTCTGTGGTGTCGTTCTTGAATATATGACAGAAAGCCCCTTCCCGCCTAGTATCGGCCTTCCAACCTATGGCGAGAGAGAAGGTAAGCAATACGAAGACTATGCGCTAGGCTGGTTAAATGCAGCGGAACTACATAACTTTTACGAATGCGAATTCTTTAGCAGCAACCGAGATTGCGAGACGATTAATGCAAGACTTCGCGAACTTGAATACGAGGAAGTACAAACGATTGCCGAAAGATTTTATATTCGATTATCAAAATCAATAACGACATCGAAGGATATAAGGAAAATACTTGATACTCGAGCGGATTTTTTCTGCACTGCTCATGACTACCGGTATGGTACAGATCTCGACATCTTAGAAAAGTATGTAAGCAAAGAGCTACTTAACGCATGTGCGATGGAAATTAAACGCTCCGAAGACGCCGACGCAAAGGCTGTTGCCAGCAACCCCAATAGAGCTGAAGCATACCGTTTGTTAGAGATTGGGTCGGTAAAATTGCCGGCATTAGTTAATGCATTCAATTGCGGAAAATATGAACTTAGGTATGGGGTATATGGGCAACTATCTATCCGGCCAATCAGTTTAGAGCAAGGGTCATTTGAGATAAATAAGGATACGGCGACCATCTCTCCAGCCTCTCTATATAATGACTACCGAATTTACCACTTGAACGATGGCCAATTGCAGGCGATCACCTATATGAGCGGATCTGAGGCACACCAGCGTACGTACTTTGGCCAATCGGAAGAAGGCATTGAACAGATTGAGGTTAACTTAAACACTGGTGAGGTTGTTCGCTACAAATTTCTGGAAATGCGCAACGGAAAAGCCATCAAATATGTTGCTGTGGATGAAGTTATTTTTAATTCTGAAACCTATGAATACGAAGGCGATACCATTTCGAGAATAACCATGCTGCAGGACTACATCGAGTTTCCGACCGACCCAAGTCAGCTGGACTACCTACTAACCTATAATGACGCTGGCGCACTACTGGAAGCCAGCAGCATTCAGGATAAACTGGATGGCTCGCCAAAGTATACGGCAGAATATCGAGAGTTAGCTCCTCTGCTGGATGAATTACTTAGTCTATATACAGAAGCGTCCGTGAAACTGGTGGCTCTGTCTGAACTGGAGGATAATATTTTGCTAATATTTTCGCCTGCTGCCCAATATCGCTTTCCTTTCAACGTGTACATAGAAGGAAGTGATTACAGAGCGTTAGCCGGCGAACGCGAGCTGAAAATGGGCGAAAAAATCAATCGATTAAATGTAAGAATTATTGAACGCAGCAAGTATCAGGATATAAAGGAACAAAGCCATATAGAAGGCTTATATGAATGGCTTTCCGAGCGATTGACTTTCAGTATTTCTATGTCGATAGGACAGCGGGTAAAAATTCGTTTCAGCTCTTGCGCAGAATCTCGCAAGCCGCTGCCTTCGGTGCATTGAACACGGTGCTTACAGCGTTATTCACGCGAATTCTCTAGCAATGAATGGGGCATCCAGTACTTCATTCATTACTATCAACTTAGTAGTACCTACGCCGCTGAACAATAGTGATTCGGTACACAACGTAAACCGAATATTGTATTCACGTTACTTTCCTGCAAGGTGCTACCGATGTTTCTACGATACCCGTCTGCCTTCCATCCAACATTTAACGACATAAGGCACCATACTACCCGCTTTGGCCTTGAGGAATTGATAACCATATACAGGCTTCTCAATCTCCAACCCGATAATAATTTTTTCCGCGTGATACCTAGCCTTTTTAATCAGTCCAGACGCAGGAAAAACACTCAGCGATGATCCGACAACCAATACCCGCGACGCGACGGCAATGTGACTGCGTGCGCTATCGTAGTTATTGATTTTCTCACCAAACCAAACCACGTGTGGCCTAAGCTGGCTTTGGAGCTCACATTTTTGACCGTAACGAATGCCTTCACTACCCTGCTCGTAGACCAAACTCGAGTCAACTGAACTTCGCATTTTGGTAATTTCGCCATGGAGGTGAATCACGTTGGTAGAACCGGCTCTTTCGTGTAAGTTATCGATATTCTGTGTGACAACCACCACTTCATACCGCTCTTCAAGTGACGCAATCGCGCGATGGGCAATATTCGGCTCTGCGGCAGTAATTTCCTCTCTCAGCTGATTGTAAAAATCCAAGACGAGCTCTGGATCTCTAGCCCAACCGGCAAGAGTCGCCACATCATCGACCAAGTGATTGTTCCATAAGCCGTCAGTGCCTCTAAAGGTATTCAATCCACTCTCGGCACTAATACCAGCACCTGTGAAAACTACTACTTTATTTCGGTCAATTTCTTTAGCCATAAAAGCGACTATTCCTTCCAGTTTATAAAGGCTGAGCTAATAACGTTATTGACTAGTATCACTATCAAGCGCTTCAAGTATCTCCAGCAATAGATTGATAACATCTAGATATAGATGGATTGAGTGACTTAGCGCATTGTCCCAATTATTCTGTTCCGGCGATGACGCCTGCGCAAGGGCGTTGAAATCACCAATTAAATAGAGACCAAAAAGTAGGCTCCCTGCAACAGCCTTTAGGCGTAAAGCGGCATTGGGTAAATAGATCACGCCTCTGCCAATACCAATAAGGAGAAGTAATACTAAACAGCTGAACAACCAAGGCGCCATAAAGAAGAGATCCACATGAACTGATAGACCGACAAGGGCACATAGAAGAGTTATGCTCGCCGTTAACGCCAAAGCCTTTTCAGCCACGTTTTCATTGATGTAAATAAATATAAAGCCAAAAGTGAAGCCGAACGTTAAAGACCATACGCAAAACAAGCCTATACCCGTGTCGGCTGATCGCTGAAAAAAAGCGATCAATACCAGACCAACAACTACGTTGGCAATAAAGTTTCCCATATAAAACATAGGAACCAACGAGCCAGTAGGGAATAAATCAAGAGCTCCATCCTCACACCTATTAGCGTCCACATTTCCAACGCCAGACCAATGACATACCCGAAAGTAGGTAATAACTGCCTGAGCACCTGCCCAGGTTATTAACAACTGAACAGACAATAGAATAATCGTTTTTTGAACTAAGGTATCAAACATTGGCAGGTCCACTTTCGCCATGACTAAATTCGTTAATAAAAATCATATGGCAGCGTGTTAGCGTTGGTTAGGCTATTGCGGATAATCATAAATTCTCTCGTCGTAATATTTGAATACTGAATGGAATCATGATCGTTCGATTCTATTGAAGAGAATGATCCGCTTTAGGATACCAATATCTATTGTTTCTCTACGAACTAGGTTCGGACGAAGGGTAGCGATTGAATATTTAGGATTAGTAAGTCGATAACAAATGAACATAAACGTCCCTATCTATGGTGAGGGCCAACTAACCAGCTAATTTCTTGGCTGGCTAATCAATAATTGAAAAGGCAGAGGCTCTATTGAATAATCTGTATTTACTCAATAATTCCGAAAAGACTACCCAGCCTTATTCGCGTAATATAGCAGAAAAGCCAAGTTGAAAGGCATAATGTCTATGGATGACAGAACATGTACGGCTCAAAATAAGGAAGCACGTAATGTACCGAAAGGTTAATACTTCGCATCGCATTATTAAATCGCCTTTGGAAGGTGATTTAGTTGCTTATGTGAGTGGCAGCCAACCATTCACAGCTTTTGCTTTAACTAAGCAAGGTTACCTCTATTGCGTTCATACCGACACAGGCAGTGCTACCAAACTATTAACCCTTGCCGAAGACGTTATGAAACCAACGTACCGCATTGAATTAACGGTCGGACATGATGATCGGTACCTTGCAATGACCTACCAGGAACAGAATAACCACGATTTAAACCGAGGGCTTATCCTTGACCTAAACAGCGGTGAAACGGTGATGCATGTGGATATTGGGGACTATCGAACCGGACATACACGGTTTCCCCTAGCCTTTTTTACTCACGACAATCAGCCCATTGTGATTCATGGAACCGATTGGAATCGAATCGATGCTACCAATTTATTGACGGGGCAATTGCTGACTGAGCGAAATTTGAGTGAGGCTCCCGAAGAACCAGATGAATGGAACTGTTTCAGTGAGTGGAACGGACATTTGGCTGTATCACCGGATCAACGGCGCGCCGCATGCCTAGGCTGGGTGTGGCATCCCATCGGCATGGTCTACAGCTGGCGCTTAGACAACTGGCTGAACGGTAATCCGCATGAAATAGATGTAAGCGAAGAAAAGAAGTCTCACGCAGCATGGGATTACTTCTGGGACAGCGAAATTACTTGGGTCGACAATTCTCGATTGGCCATTTGGTGTGGACATGAAATGGCGCAAGAAATCACAGAGCCACACGTCAGCATTGTCAACGTTGAAGACGAAACACAATACCTAATCATAGAGGGCCCCGAAAACAACTTCTACATCCAGGACGAGGTGCTGATTGCCAAACAGAAAGACATGATCGGATTATGGTGCTGCAACACAGGTACGCAACTAGGTCAATTTCAGGGTGAGCTTCAGCACTACCATATAGCAGACCGTGAATGGCTGCAGATTACTAACAATATTTGGCGATTCACTCGCTGGGACTTAGTACAAGATTCATAGCCCACGATATGACATGTGTATCATTGGCAAATACTGATCAGTTCGGAACAATTTTGATCCTAGCCTGCGTAAGCGTTGGCAGGCACAGAGATGTGGCCGAGACAAACAATCAGGCGATTGGGTAATAGGGTTGGATCAAAAGCTAAGAGCAATATCGAGAGCCAAGATCCAGTGCAACGATGGAAGCTGATACAACAAGTGACGGTATCAGAACATCATAAAGAAATCTTAGCGAGGTTTCCCTCAAATACCACACCACCCAGCTCATGTTTTTCAACAACATCTTTAAAAGCACTATCGCAGAGCAAAAAACTGTTGTGGGCAAAGCCTGGCTTGAACAACACCTTCCCTGCGACTTTATCGGCGAGTAACGTAAGCGCCTTAGGAATATGCATTGAGTCTTCAGCGTCAATTTCAAAGGTAGATTTACTACCGTCTACTGCATCTCCAGCAATGGACTCCAAGCAATTAAATACAAAAAATTCGTCTTCGAGCAGTAGAAATTCCCCTATGTTAGCCAACATAGGTTCTAGTACTGATTTTGCCTTCGTACTTAGCACCAGACAGGAGGAGTTCCACACAGAGATATCCGGCACTGCATTGGTCTTCGAGTCAGATTCGAAGGTCACAGAAACTGGGCGCCAGTCCGCTTTTAGCTTATCCAGCAATGTCTCATTTTTTTGCGGGAACCAAACCTTTACGCCGTCGAACTGCTTCCGCATAGCACGAAAATCGACGAAAGCCTCATGGTAGCCGTGAACGTTATTGATGAGTCTAAATGTTGTCATAGGGATTTCATAACCAACGGCAACGCTAAACAAACTAGATAGGGAAAAGGAAGGAGTTGGAGCGAAAAAAGTGACGGAGTGCTGTAACTGTGCACCCAGCCAATTACTGACTAGTACACAAACTCCCCCGCCTTATGAGCCGCGTTCAACTCCGCCACTTTCTGCTGCACATCCAATAAAGACAGGTCACGCCCACCGTTGGGCTGCGCCTGCAACCACTCAACTAACATTTTGCGAATATGGCCGGTTTGTTCAATACAAAACTGCGGTTTGCTCACCCAAACAGGTGAGCTAAAATTCGCTGGAGGGGTGTACCAATAGCAATAGGAGTAGTTCTTTGAAGTCAGGTAACCGTCAAGGATAAATCCCATTGGCAAACGCACAACAATTGTTACAATACTCAGGATAATTGCGACATGCACCGTTCGCTCATAATGCTTACCTGTGTCTTTATCAATCAACCTTAGAACCAATGCCCACGCAAGAATAAGAAATACAGTTGTAGCCATTGCAGCTGGAATTGCCCAAGGAGACAATGCAACTACCAGTGAGGCCTCTTGCAGCAATTTCCAATTCTGGATAAATTGAGGCAAGGTCATAAACAAAATCACATAGACAATACCTATGCTGACTAATATGAAAAAAACACACTTAATTCGATAGAAAGGTGTTTTTTCTTCCAAAGCAATAGCCATATCAGTAGCCATGGGTCTTTCCTATGTAGGGCACGCCGAATAATCTATGCATGAAACCAATTAGATCTTTATTCGCATGATTGAGCCCACGCTTTATTTCACAAGTACCTTCAGGGCAGCAACGCAACCTTTCGGGAAGGTTTTTGTGGAATTAGGGGCGGGGAATACGAATGGATATCCTGACTTTTTGTCTAATAAAGACTAAGCGAGACTCAACAGAATCCGACGTCACTATTGTGTTAATAAACAACAAAATTACGCTCCCGCGCGCTTACTTTCACACTCTATGCCAACGTTATTAAATGCAATCTAAACGGAGCCAGGATAAAATATTTCGCGGGTGTTACGCGACTCAATTAATGCTCGCATTACTTTTAAAAACTCCACGGGCTGCCGCTCTAATAAGCTAAGACGGTCAACGTATTCGCCTAGTAATGGCTGAACTAAGAAGTACACCATATCGCAGCCCTGTAGTTTGTAACGTAGCGTGTGCCATGTCGTAGGGCATTTCTGCTTCAACTCTCTACTGTGTTTAGCTGCGGTCCCCAGAAAGCCTTGTGATTTAAGCAGAGTGACCAAAGCGCCACCCAAGCTACCGCCGGCTTGTCTTCCCATTGCTCGAATTTTAGTCAGCTGACGTCTTAATTGATAATCCTTATCCGCATTGATTAGCATTTGCTTGGTTATTTTTGTCGCCAATGCCAACGCTATCGCTGCCACTAGCTTGCGGGCTATCTTTTTACCTGCTTGCTTCCCAATGAAACGTTGCGCTTTACCTGAGACAAAATCGTTAGCCTGCTTAAGGTGCTCTTCCGAAACACCGTCTTCCAGAAGTAAACGAGCCACTTTAAGTAATGTGACCCCATCGACATTGCCAGAATCACTTAACATGCCTGCTTCCTGAACCTCGAATAACACCCACTCCGGCAGTACCGAAATATAGTCATTTACTATAACCAGCACCGATCTCATTATTGGATTTTCAAGTACGCTTAAATCGAATTCAACCATTGCTACGAATGTAGATTTTAGCAATCCATAGGTGGCCCAGTTTTCCTCGCCTACCAACGAAAATTTCTCGGCCCCTTTGAGATGTAATCCCTCGGCTGTACGTTCGATACCAGCTGCTAATCGTGCAGGCTGATCAACTGTTTCATATTTAATACCGTCCGCGATACCTGAAACTACAGGGCTTATTTTATCCAACTCCAGCAATACATCACCCCAGGATGCGGGCTTTTTTAGCATGCGGTAAGCAGGTGTGTGGCAGCCAAAATTGCATTCCTGCCATTTTTTTGCAAGCGTGTCACTTCGATCAAAAAAGCTGATATTTGATGTACTCATGGCGCTGCGTCCATTGAGGTACCTAACTACACCTAACTCACTGATTAGCTCACCGCTATATTCACTCATAAATCCTCCTTGATCTAATTAGCTAAACGTATAGAGCTAACTACACGCTCTAACGACTCCAGTATATCGATGCGATCATCTTCCGAAATAATGGCCGCCAATATCACCGCCTCGGTTTTAGAAGACACATCGACGGTTATAACACGAGTGTTCATAGGGCCAAGGAAATTTGCAGTCACCTGCGAATCAATGCCTTGGCGGCCAGCAATATTGACGTCTTTTTGACTCTTTAGTTTGGTAGAGGATACTTCATCTTTAAGGAAGGCTGCTTCGAGGTACTTATCTGTGAAACCTTTCAGATCATGCCGATCATTAAAGTAAAAGGCTACGAAGGAAGCTTCCCCAAGTTTGAATGTAATTTCACGATCACCGTTGAAGGAAAAATCTTGATCGCGATCAAATTTCCAGGACTTTGGAAACTCAACTGAAAAACCCTTATGAGAGTACACATCAAAACTGCCTCGCTCAGCACAGCCTAGTGCGAACATCGCAGTTAATAGCAGAAAGATGAGTGTGAATCGGTGCATCACGATAGATAAAGAATCCATTCTTAGCAGTTGCTCCATATACGATGAGTCATATTCGCCGCATTGTAAGCTAATGGCAAATACTAGCCTACCTCCATAGTTCTAACTGGGACTGTCGAACCAGCATCATTGGCCTGTACATGTTATGTAAACCGCAACGGTGAAGTGACTTGCCTTGGAAGCTGTTGAGCCAAGCACAACCCCTTCAACAACGCACTCAATCACTGTACACACCCGCGTTCGAAGCCAGTACTCAACTGATAGATCATTCAAGGATCGCAGAAATGTACGAGGCAGCACGGTAAGCAATCATTGGACTGATAGTACAGCGGCTCGCGAGGCTATCAGTCCTTTACGAGCAGGTAAAGGCAGACGCCCTTGCAGAGAGAAGGCAATTGCTTGAACAGGGTTGGCAAGAATGGCAAAGCCTAGATAAAACGCCGGTATCGACCGGGGCGAGCCACCTTTATTTGGTGGGCAAAGAAATATGACCCAAAGAAAGCCCACCCGACTGCGTCGCCCTGCGGGAACCTGGTTTTTCACTCACCTAGCGGCCGCAGCGCAACTCGCCACCTTTGATACTTAATCAAAAGTGGCTCAAACAATCCTCGCTATTAATACCGTTAGCTGAGTAAAAACGGGCAATTGCAATTAGAGAATGTCAGTGCGTTAATTATTACCTTACCACACCCCCATACCTTGAACTGGCTCAGCTTGATTACCCCCTCCTTTTACTGCGCCCCAGAACAAACTGTATATTCATACATATAAAACTTGAATCGCTGGGTCAATTCGGGTAATTTAGCCCCCTATTTGACCCAGTTTCTAGAAGATGTCTCCCATGAATCAACAAGCGAAAAATCTTCATCTTAATGAGGCCTTACACCTATTTGAATTGTTTGACTGGTGGTACCCGCAAAAGCTGGTAGAGGAAACAGGCTTAAAAGCTGATCGGGTAAAGTATCTAATTAAGCTGCGTAAAGAATTCAAGACGGCTGCCAAAGAAAATCAATCGAAATTAACAATAGAGCAGACTTATATCCTTGAAAACTTCTCACAAGGTCTAAGTTTCCACGAGTATAAAAAGCTACAAGAATTACTACCTACTTCAGTGGACGGTAATAAATTTTTGTTTGTTGATCTATTTGCCGGTATTGGCGGAATAAGAAAACCTTTTAGTAAAGTTGGCGGGAAGTGCGTCTTAACCTGTGAATGGGATGAATATGCGCAAAAAACCTACAAAGCAAATTGGCAAAGCTGCGAAGAACACCAGTTTGTTTCCGATATAAAGACGATCACTCAACCCAAAGATCAAGACGACACTCCTCTTACCGGTAAGAAGCAGGCAAATTATATTGCGAAAGCCATGCCAGACCATGATGTATTGCTAGCAGGGTTCCCTTGCCAGCCATTTTCTATAGCTGGCGTATCCAAAAAAAACGCACTCAACCGTGTACATGGTTTTGATTGTCCAGATCAAGGGCAGCTATTTTTTGATATCTGCCGAATATTGATGGTGAAGCAGCCACCGGTAGCAGTTTTAGAGAACGTTAAAAATCTAAAGAGTCATAATAACGGCACTACCTTTCAAGTAATCAAAGAAGTCATCAGTAACCTGCCTGATCACCAGGAAACCCTGTTCAGTAAGAAGATATTTAAGGATAAGCAAGCTTACTGGATTGCCAACCTTAACGACGACAAACCTGATCCAAAAATCATTGATGGCATACACTATGTACCACAACACCGCGAGCGAATCGTATTATTGTGTATCCGTGCTGATATCGTTAAAAAACTTGATCTGGATAAAAAAATAGATCTCAGGGATATTCCAAAACCACAGTCACGACCTACCCTAAAGGACATTCTAGAACCAAATACCAAAGTTGACGATAAATACACACTAACTCCAAAGCTGTGGCAATACCTTTACAACTATGCCGCCAAGCACAAAGCCAAAGGCAATGGATTTGGCTATGGGATGGTCACACGCAATACAACGGATGTAACTCGTACACTTTCAGCGCGTTATTACAAAGATGGGTCCGAGATATTGATAAACCAAGATGACATGAAAACTGACAAGCTAAAATGTGGTCGACCGCGACGTATGACACCACAGGAATGCTCTCGTTTGATGGGCTTCGTTTCAAAGGATGAAGAATTCAAAATACCAGTATCAGATACTCGCGCTTACAAACAGTTTGGGAATTCAGTAGTTGTTCCTGTATTTCAAGCTGTAGCTGATCTAATTAGTCCGTATTTGACCACAATTATTAAAAGTAATGAATAATTTATAATGTTACATCAACCTCGTCTAATTTATTGTAGAGGCAATCGAGCGCATTGGACTTTATTCTAAACTGACTACGTTTCTTAACTACTTCCTTGGTGGAGGCCTGCTCCATTTTAATGCCGGGATCATAATAAACATGTTGATCCACTATGGCACCAAGCAATTTATTAATATCCGTTCCTTCATAGAGACGTACATTTCCCCCATAACAATATGCGCGATGGCCATCTGGTAAATCAATCGCGATGGATGGTATATAAGCCGCGCGCGCATGCTTCTGTTTCCAATGTGTAAGTAGTTTTGTATAGCTCCAGCTTGCGGCAATATTATCATTTTTATCCAGCAAGCCAATAAATCCCGTAGCATCGACCATTGACTTACTGCCACAATCAAAACCAGTTGTCACCAATGTAAGTCCAGATTTCTCGCAGATTCTGCTTGCAAAATGCCGTCCAGTAAAGTCATACCGGTCAGCTATATTGGCACTACGATAACCGTAAGAACGGATAAAGGATTTAACACCTTCATTTTTATAAAGCCCACCATCTGGCTCTGGGGTCATTAAAGTTAGCGCCTTACTACCAACCAATTCAAACTTCTTTACACCGAACTGCTTAATTTCCCAGCCATGATAGTCCGGCTCAGCTATGCCGTTGGGCATAATTCCCAACTCAGCCTCGAGGGTATAACCACCTCCGTTTCTTGCAGTATAGGCGTTAGCGACTCCATCTCGATTCAGCTTCTTACTAGTAATTTGCCCCGCAAGATAAATACGCCTTAACTCAGATATTAATTTCCGACGGGCATCACTTTCTACGTGATATGGAGCCAGATTTTCTCGGATTGCGAATTCAGTTTGTTCCGTAATAGGCTTATGCTTAGCGTAAGGTAGTTCCCGAAGCACACTACTCAGGACATAATATTTTTCCCCATGGATCTCCCGAGAAACCCGAGAATTAGGGGTAGCTAGAAACGCAAAAATTGCGCCATCACTTCTAACACCAAATAATAAAACACGCCCTTCCGAGCGGCCTAATTTGGACGGGTCCATCCAGCCACCCATATCTATAGGCGAGCCTTGTAAAAAACCTGAAAGTCGAACTTCTGGGAACTGGGGATAATAGATTAGTTTCGCGGTTGGCGCCGGATAAACCTGACCTTCTGGTGATAACCAGTGAAAATTAAGTCCTGCTGTAAATTTAATCTGGCGCTTAGGATCATTCGTCTTTGTTGATGTAGAAGCGCTCGCCTGCAATTCCCCCGTTGGAATGAAGCCAATGTCAGTGAAGTGGCCCGCAAGATAGGGTTGGTTTTTACTGTTGTCATTCGGGGCCAATATTTTATATATAATACGATCAACGCCCAGCCTTCGATAGATATCAACCAAATTTTCGAGTGACAAATCTAAACTGTTAGCGCTGTCGTATATTTTTGGTTTATTTGACAATTTACATCCCGCTTAAACTTCAAAGCTTCGAATTACAAAATTGAATATGGCTAAGTTAATTAGGTTCAACGACACCCAACTTACCCTCGAGTTAACTACCATTCTTTACGTGCAACCCTTTGAGCTGACCAACTTCCGTGGTCCGTCGACACTACCCAAAACTAAACTTAAGTGCCAGAATTTTAAGACAATTATTCGGTTTTAGTGGCGCCTAAAGCTTCTTTTGAAAAGCCATTGGCAACTAAACCGCCACTCCTTTGAAGCCAGCGCCGCACCCGCTGAACTGTCGTCCCGGACAGGCTGTTGTCTTGAACCTTCGAGATAAGTTTTGAGAAATGCTTTGCAGATGGTTGATGGGATGAGATCAGTAGCTTTTTACTTGCGGGGTCCGGCCATCCGGCTTGCGGCCAATGGTTTCGCCCCCCATTCAAAGTTTCACATTTTGGGGTTAATGGGAGGCGCGGCCAATTAGCAGTTCTTTGGCTCCTGCCACTACCTCTACTCCTAAGCTCCAGAACGCGCATCACCATAAATTCCATTTTTGCCGTAGGGCTTTCTGAGCGCCTTTTGCTTTTGCTCTAACTCACCCCGTTTCGTAGCGCCCATTCAAGGCGTCCCATTTTGGGGTTAATGGGTCAGGACGGCCCATTAAGCGACGATCAGGTAGGACACCTGTTTTCGCGGCCCCTAAATGGGAGGCTTTGACTGGATAAGCGCGGAGTTGGGGCGACTTTGGGTTACTTTTGTTCGCACAAAAGTGACAAAGAGAACTCAAAAATAATTGCCTCCCTCCATGGGACTACCATCCGCTGGATCTCGATGCCGCTCGACCGGTTCCGACGCTTCGGGTGCGGTTGTTTCGCGGCCCCTAAATGGGATGCTTTGAATGGATAAGCGCGGAGTTTGGGGCGACTATTACCGCTCCCTTTGGTCACTCGCATTTCCATGCGTGGTCTCCGCTACGCTTCGGCTGGTTACTTTTGTTCGCACGAAAAGTGACAAAGGGAATCAGATTTATAAAATGATCGTTTATAGCCAGTGCCGTTAAGTACCGCCGTTGTTATGGTACTGAGCCGAATAAAGTCTTTTTTGGCTCACAACATGATCCTATTGAAAGTGGCTAATCGGCTAAAAAAGAGAGGAATGAATTTGTAACTAAGCGGGTTCTGGAGCGAGGTTTTCGGTGAACAAAAGCCCCTTAAGATCAGCTGCTTCATAGGCGTTTTTAAAAGATTCTCGGCAAAATACGCTGCTGTAGCCATCGTATTTAATGCGAAACACATCGGCGCGAACTTGCTGTTCATGGAACGCAATCCAAGTAATATCGCCCCACTCATTTTTAGTGCACAGCTTTGTATCTAACGCTTGATCTTCTACCGCCAGCAAATTGAAAACAAAGCCTTCACCAGCCTCATAGTACACGGGCAATAATTCGCCATTGGCTGCAATAATCGGCAATAATGCCTCTCGCGCTTTTTCATTGAGATAAAGGCGACCTTGATAGGCAGTGACGTCGGCAATGGCAGTAACCGATTTGGCGCCAGCACTGAAAAAATCCAGCGCTACCGGTGCCCATCGAGCCAAAACAGATACCGGCGCATGATTTACGTGGAAAAGGCTGTCTTCACCCAGTACAGCACGTGTCGATTTTGCTTCCATGTTGAACAAGCAATAGTTTTGATAGTCTGGGTGCACAGAGTAAATCATAAGGGTAGCCCAACGCCTTTTTTGTTCATCACATAACTTGGTGGTTTACCCGCCTGCAAGCGAAGTTCAATCATTTTGAGCGCCTTCATTAGCGAATCTGGCGTAGTAGTCAACTCAAAGCTGATCACTCTATCCAACCAAAAATAGTAATTGTACCGGTGAATTCGACTATGGGGCACCGCATTTTTTAGGCTACTAGGCATCTCAGACTTAGCAGCCGTATTTCTAGGCAACCAGCAACCATTGACCGGATCATCAATACGAACTTTGAGCCAGGCTAATACCGCACGCTGAGTAACAGCTAATTTATGATGCCCAGATACAATGGCATGCGCATGGCACTTAGGGTGTGGCCGAGGATCACTGGTGATCTCCATGAACTCAGCTAAACGCTTTGATTGATGGGCCTCGGCTTCCAGTTCGATTTGGGACATTTTTTCGACACTGCAGCGGTAGGTATCCAACCCACATTCTATCTGTGCAATGGTTTCTACCGCGCGTAAGTCTGACAGGGTAGGTTTATCGAGTGATGCAAACCAATCGATTTTCCTGCTAACAGGGTCTTTAAAAACGTATTTCTGGGAGCTAATCGGCTTTGGCATGGGGTCCTTCCCTGACGGCTGGCAAAATTGGGACAACTATATCGCTTCGCGGGAAGCTACAGCAACATTAACAGCATAAAGCGGTACCAGCGAACCACCACAACCTAAAAATAACTTAAGCACTGCATACCAACAGGCGGGATTACCGCCAGTTCAGTGCTGACCGAATGAGGACGCACTCCCACGGTTAAACAACTGCACACAGCCCACTACTTAGCTAAAACCACAGCGGGGTTTATAAAAACCATATCGTGGTTAACATATACCAATAGCTGGCACATAGAAAATTAAATGGCGTTCCCAATCAAAGGCGTATAAAGGTAAATGCTCGATTACAGCGGATATGATAAAAAAGCGCAGGAAATTGCCATTCACTACAGCAATAGCCTTGCCGACGAACACCTAAAACCCATTATTGCCGGCCAACAGCCAGTAACGAGCGCTATGGAAGCCACCGCCATCGCCGAATTTTATTGGTGCATGCTAGATCAATCTGCACTCGATGAAAAAAACGGCATAGCGATAGCAGGCGAGCTGCACATTGAACGCTGGATGCAGCGGTTGCTGAATATATTTGGCGGCTATTTAGAAAATGCAGGATACGCACAACAGTGGGAAGCTGTATGCGACCGCATGTAATTTACGCTCAGGTAGCGAGCATCGATTTAACCCAAGGCTTTGCTCTTGGTTCCCCGCCCCGTTTCGTGGCGCCCACTCAAAGCTTTCCATTCTGGGGTTAATAGGTCGGGGCGGCCATCCGCAGGTCGGCCACAAGCTTTTGTTGTTTCTCCGCCCTCCGCTTCACCCCCCTCCCCGTTTCGTAGCGCCCTTTCAAAGTTTCACATTTTGGGGTTAATGGGGTGAGGCGGCCATCCGTGGGGCGGCCATCTGAGTGGCCGCAGGTGGATTTTGCATTGACCAAAGAGCTGTTTAAGAACTAAATTTGGCCCTACGCGAGGTGACTATGAAACTATCTGGTCAAATTAAGCCCATCAGCTACCTAAAGGCGCATGCTGCCGAAATTGTGCGCAACCTGTCTGCGCAGGCTGAACCTCTGGTTATCACCCAAAACGGCGAAGCCAAGGCAGTCATACAAGGCATAAAGAGCTATGAACAAACCCAGGAAACGATTGCACTACTGAAGATGCTTGCTCTGGGGCAGCGCCAGATTGAAGAAGGCAAGGTGCAACCTGCGAGTGATGTGATTGCTAGACTTCGAAACCGGGGCAAAAGCAGCTGATGAGCTACTCGGTAGCTGTGATGAACAATACGCGTCTGATCTTGAAGATTTGTATGACTATATCGAGTTTCACGATACATCAGAAAAGGCCGATTACGTTCTCACCAAAATAGAAGAAGCCTTTGCAAGCCTAGCTGACAATCCGGAACGCGGTGCTTATGCCAACGAGTTGCTGGCTCTGGGGATGCGCGAATACCGCGAAATCTATTTCAAGCCTTACCGCATTATTTATCGCGTTATTGACGAACAGGTGTATGTCATGGTGATTGCAGATGGTCGCCGCGATATGCAGTCACTACTTCAGCGTCGTTTACTTCAGGCCTAAGTGTTTTTATGGCTGTGTTTCGCGTCAACGATCCCTGTGTAACACTCATCAGACGCTACGCCAGCTAACACTGCTTTAATGGCGTGCTTTGACAGGATCAGCGCGGAGTTGGGGCGATTATTACCGCTCCCTTTGGTCACTCGCATATTCATGCGTGGTCTCCTCTCCGACTGGGTTACTTTTGTTCGCACAAAAGTGACAAGTAATACTATTTCGCTACTTGAGCTACCGATGCGGATCTTGGCGACCGTGGAGCACCCGTATAATTTCAATGTGCGTAGCGGTGATGCGGTAAAACAGGGTATGACTTTGAACAGGAAGGCTTCGGGTGTGTGGCAGGAGTTCGGGGCGTTCCACTCCCATGAGCGGCTGCTCTGTAAGCATCCAAAGTTGATCTTTTAGCACGTTCAGATAGCTATCGGATTGCGCTTTGCCCCATTGGTGAAGCCCAAAATCATAGATACGTTTTAAGTCTTCTTTTACGGCGGGTGCTATTAACAACGCATAAACGTGCACCGCTTGCTAGCGCTGAATGTCGTCGAACAGTGTATCCAACGCGGCTTTTGACGCGATGTTTATCCCTTCACCACGGTTTAGCTGATCTGCACCAACCTGTAGTTGCTCCCGCAAACGCGCCAATTTCACTTCGCGAATCCAATCTTCATGGGTCTCCATAAAGCGCAGGGCCTCGCGAATGACCTCACTGGCATTGTTGTACAAGCCCGTTTCAACTTTGGCTTTAACACGAGACTCTAGCTCGGCTGTAAGTGAGATATGCATGATGCCTCCAAGGGTCGATATTGCTTCAAGAGAGGCTAGGTAGAAATACAAAGATTGTCAATCTTTGTATTATCCTTGCCATTAAAGGCAGCGCTATGACAAAACGGGCCCTGAGGCGATTATTACTGCTCCCTTAGTGACTCGCATTTCCTACATGTCGATGGCATCGACATGTCAAAACGATATGTTTACATTTTCTTAAAAAATCGTCATATCCAGTGCGATATGACGCTATTTGGCTCACGGAATGAGCCGAAAAAAGTGACTATTCGGCTCAAACACCAATCGGTTAGCTAGCTTAATTGAAAATGCCGCAAGCCCAGCGCCAGCAAATGGCGAACCGCAACTAGGAACCCTTTAAATCAACCTGCATAGCGCCACTATTTACGTAATACCAACTATTGATTTACAAAAACCATATTATGGTTAATATATACCAATAGTTGGTATATACGGTATCAGGCGATGTTTGTACTCAAAGGTATATTGCGGGCAGAGAGCCAAGAGAAGATCTTGATCTACTTACTGTTGCGCGAAAAGGGCTACGGCAAGGCGATTGCTGAATTCTATGGTTCCTCCCAAAACGCGATTCAAAAACAACTTATCCGCATGGAGGAAGATGGCGTGGTAGTGAGCCGTGCTATTGGGAAATTACAAGAGTACGAGTTAAACCCCCGCTACCCATTTTTAGTGCACCTAACGGCGCTCATTAAAAAAGCGATAGAGGCCTACCCTCAAGACTTAACCACAAAACTCACGATGACTCGAAACAGACCTAGGAAAGCAGAGAAGCCTGTGGTTTATGCCAATGAAACCGTTAAAGCCCCCTTCAGAACCACTGTTAAACAAACTAAGTAAACGCTAAGACAGATATCTCAAAATTTTCAATGGTTCAACTCGCTGGCCATATTGCGCAGCACTTAAAGGCCAGAAATATCGACGTTGTTTTAGTGGGCGGGTTAGCTGTGGCTTGTTATACAGATAACCGTTACCTTACCAAAGATATCGACATGGTAGATATTTCTTACCAAACACCAAGCGCTCTACAAAGCGCCATGAAAGCATTGGGGTTTCAGAAAAAAGGTAGAGTTTACACAAGTGACAAGACCGACATTGTTGTCGAATTTCCTTCAGCGCCACTGTCAGTTGGCGATGAGTTCATTACAAAACATACCGAATTTAAAACAGAGCAAGGTGCAGTTCCAATATTACTGGCGCACGATGTGGTTAAAGACCGTCTTGCAGCCTATTTCCACTGGCAAGACAAACAGTCACTGGTACAGGCGCTATGCATCATGCTATGCCACAGCATTAATCCGAATGAAATAAGGGTTTTCTGCATAAAAGAAAGCTCAAAGGAGGCCTTTCTAAAAGTAGCCAGTTACCATGACAGACTTAAAAATGATGGTGTATTAGAGATGGTAGACATCGAACGTTTTGTAATTACGAACTTAAAAACGTGACCTACACGCCAGGCGCGGCACCAAGCGTTAAGTGGCTTGCAGTACCCTTGCTCGTTGCCTGCGGCCAACTTTCTGTAGCCAACCCCCTAGCAATTGAAAACCATTACGCTCCGACTGGGTTACTTTTGTTCTCACAAAAGTGACAAGAAATACTTTTACGTCATTCACAATGGATTCTTGCGCGGACCACAATTCACAAAAGGCTCTATCAAATTAAAAGGGATTTAGTGACTTGAGCTGAGCGCGCGCAACCTTGACCGCTAGCCCTTTTATACCCATAGGAATACACCCAAATATTGACACCTAGACCTTGGGTGCCTCTGACGCTTTTGACCTAAGCGCAATGGCCAATTCATAACGGGTACTGCGACCACCACCGGGTAATTTATTAATACATTTTTTTTGCACAAGGTCTGCTAGCTCGCGGGTGGCGCTGGATTTACTGACTTTGGCCAATGCTTGGTATTTGCTGGCGTTAATACCTTGGATAAATTCTTCACCCAGATTATCTAACAACCGGTTAAGTACTTTAATCTGGCGCTCGCTTAATACAGTTTGAGCGTGCTGTTGCCAAAAGCGGGTTTTATTAAGCACACGCTCAAAGCGTTGCAGGCCGCTGACGATGGCGTCTTCCAGTACGGATAAAAACCACTGCAACCAAGAGGTAATATCTAGGCTCCCTTTTTGTGCCTGTTCGAGCTGCTCATAGTATTCCCTGCGACGCGCCATGATGGCGGCGCTTAAAGAGTAAAAGCGAATACTGTTGACTTCCGCTTGGGCCAAGGCTCGATCTGTTACTGCACGGGTAACGCGGCCATTACCATCATCAAAGGGGTGCAAGGTGATGAGCCAAAGATGAGCGATGGCTGCGCGCAATAACGTGTCGACCTCAACAGGTGGATTATTAAACCACTGGGTGAAGCGTTGTAGCTCACCTTCCAACCCTTGCCTAGGCGGCGCTTCAAAATGCACGATGGGTTTATCCATTCGGCCGGAGATCACTTGCATGGGGGCATCGCCACGCAATTGGCCTATTAAAACGGGCGCGTGCAGGGTTTGAAACTTAGGTGTACTGGGGAATAAGGCAGCCTGCCAATCACAAAGGGTGTTCTGGCTAAGAGGCTGCGTAATGTTGCTGGTGGCGTCAATTAGCAGCTGTACCAGTGCTTCGGTTTGTGGGGTGCCGGTAAAGTTATTCGCTTTACCTACAAATCCTGCTTGGTCTAAGCCCAGATGCCGAACCACAGAGGAACGTACGGAGGCCGCATCAAGTTTTTCGCCTTCTATTTCACTGGTGCGCAGGGCGGTTTGCACCAGCGCATCCAAGTGTGCTGCTTGGTTTTCATTGGTTAGAGATTCTGACTGGCCCAGTAGCCGCCCCTGCTGCAAGCGTACTCGCTGTAGCTGCGGGCGCAAGGTTTCTTCCTGCCAGTGAAACGTGGGTGCTACGCCCTGCTGCCAGGCAGTTAGTTGCCAGATATATCGCATAGTTGCTTCCACCGTTATGGCTTGCTGTTGAGCCGAATAAAGCGCTTATTTGGCTCACATAATGAGCCGAATAATAGAGGTTATTCGGCTCAAACGCCAATTGCTGGCAGCTTATTGAAATAAAGAGTATCTAACGGGACAGCCACAACGAGTATCTAACGGGACTATCTAACGGGACAGCCACAACAACCAAGCTGGCGGGCCAGCCTCTTTAGAAGGGGTTCGACCATTCGATGGGTAGTGCGACACTCGATTTTGTACTGGTGGCAATTATCTATATGGAAAGTCATTCGGAAATATCTCAATTACAGCCTGCGCGTGCTGGCTGGTGCGGAAAATAACGGAGCATGGCTGGCGTTGAAATCAGGCTGTCAGCCGCCGAGGAAGTAGCTGAGGGTGTCCATTTCCTTGTGAGGAATGCCGATGATATCAATGGTGCTGCTACTAAACAGATAGAACACCACGTGCTGACCTTCAGGGAAACCATGGTATCCCTCACAGATATCTGTCCGGTGCTTCCCCAGTTGTGGATTTTCCGCCAGCCATTTAAAGCGGGCTTCGATACTCTTCAAGTAGAGGTTTCGCTGGGCTTTGCCCCAAGTGCGCTCTGTGTAACGACCAATATTTTTAAGGTCTTCCCAGGCGCGCGGGGTAATCCTGACTTTTCTAGTGGGTGGCATCAGGACTCTGCATCCAGGTCATTGATGAGCGAGTCCATAGAAAAGTCATCAACAAACTCGCCATTTTTAGCCTGTGTAGCGCCTTCGGCCAGATGGGCGCGCAGCGCTTCCAACTTGCTTTTGCGCTCCTCCATGGCGCGCAAGGCATCGCGTACCACTTCACTGGCGGAGCCGTAACGGCCGCTTGAAATCTCATTCTTAATGAACACCTCCCAGTGCTCCCCCAAGCTCAGGCTGGTTGTGGCCATAACTCACCTCGTATATTCATATTTAACAAATATGAATATATTGCAGGCTGGCGATGATGGCAATAGCGCTCCTTCAAAGCTTCTCATTTTGGGGTTAATGGGGTGGGGCGGCCATCCGTGGGGTGGCCATCCGGCTTTTGGGTCCGGCCATCCGGCTTGTGGGGTCCGGCCATCCGGCTTGCGGGGTCCGGCCATCCGGCTTGCGGGGTCCGGCCATCCGGCTTGCGGGGTCCGGCCATCCGGCTTGCAGCATGCAGCATGCAGCTTGCAGGGGGCGGCCATCCGCCTTGCAGCTTAGTATGCCCCCCCTCTATACCTCCCGCCTAAACCAACTCGGCGCCTTTATCGCCTTAATATAGCGCCGAGAATGCTTGTGTGTAGCCAACATCTCCGGCACTTCGGTAGTGAGTTCGAAGCCAAATTGCTTGGGCAATGTGGTGTACATAGAGCGCGGTGGTGCGCCGCCGACGCGCTTGAGCTTTATGCCGGTGTCGAAACTGTGGTAATAGACGGTGCTGATACCCAAGTCATCTTTAATAAAGCGAATCGCGGCCAGCATGGCGGCCTCGGCCCAAAGGTTGCGGTAGGGTTGCAGCTCTTTTTCTACATAGGTGACAAGATCGTTGTAGCTGCCGTTGATGGCGCGAATCACGTCTTGCGGTTTTACCTGCGGGCTGCGGGAGCGGCGCCGGTTTATTCGGTCGAGCACGCGCTCGGCTTTGCGCAGCCAGTCGTTTTGGATTTCCTCAATAAGCACTTCACCAGTGCCAAAATCGATATCCAGCCGCACCCACGCTAGGGTTTTATAACCCTGCTGATGCACCGGGTGGCCGTAGGACTCGAACGGGCCGTAGGCATTGGCGGGTTTAACCAAACGGTTGTAGCGGGCGTTGTGGCCGCTATCGAAATTCAGCTGCAACACCAGGTTGCATTGGTTGCGCGAGGTTTGGTCCCAGCCTCTATCGCCGTCACCCCAACGCCCCAAGGTGATGGAGAAAGGCAGCGCTTGCACGGCGTCGACCGGGCCGAAACTCTTAACATCTACCACACCGCCACCACACTGTTTTAAGGCGCTGGCCAGTAATGGTTTTTGCAGGTAGCGCGCCAGTGGCCCGGCTTTTAATTGCGCTACTTTTACTTGTGCCAATTGCTGACGCTGTAAATCTAAGGCCAACAGATCGAAACAATAGCGATCTTTAAAATAGCGAAATATTCTGCGCTCATCACCCAAGCAGGCGATAACGTCTTCTACGTCTTGTGATTTCATGGTCTGTTTTCCGTAAGCAATTTATTCGCCATCGCCAGCGCGCGAACACGCCTAGCTGGCTGTGGCTTGTGCAATTTCTTTGTTTATTTAGCGGGTAACTATTTGTCATCGCTTTCTCCCGATACCTTTTTGAAGGTGAAATAAAAATTCGTTAATGTTTTTCTACGAAATCAGCGCCGCAAAAAACTTTTACGGCATTACCCCGTTGCAGTTGATAATGCGCCAGCCGGTTCGCCGCCACCTGCTGTTGCACGGCGGCTTGCTCAGTCGCATTTAATTGCAACTGCAAGCGCTCCAACGCAATACGGCGATTGCGGTGTTGTGACCGATCAGATTCCACCCTCAGCTTTATACCGGTGGGTAGATGCGTCGCCCACACGGCGCTGCTGGTTTTATTCACATGCTGGCCACCCGGCCCACTCGAGCGCGTAGCCTCAAAGCGCACGTCTTTTTCCAACGCCGAGATAGACGCGGGCGAAAGGCAGCTGTAGTCAACACACTGCACACTCACAAACCAATTAGTGCGTTTATGGCCTGGCCTATAGGGGCTTTCGCCCTGCCATTGCACCGAGCCCTGCCACTGCTCAAATAAGGCCTGCGCACCATCACCTGCAAGGCTAATGAGCGCCGACTTATAGCTAGCAGTTTCGGGTTCCAACACATTTCGTTTCATCGATGCCTTGTCAAAAGCCCGCGCTTCTAACAAAGTTGCACACAGTTTTATTTGACTGGCCGCCGCCAATATTTTCTCGGTCACTTTCGCCACCACCCAGCCACACTCTCTGGGCCCTTGCCCGGCACTGATTTGTAGATAAATTGTTTGCGCAGCTGCTTGCGCTATTGTTTGTGTTGCAAAACTGTTCACGATGCCTTCCTCATGGTTTTGTAGGTCAGCACAGGCTTAAAGCTGGCCACCAGGTCTATCAAACCTGCGGCCACCAAATCTGCCACTACCCGATCAATATTTTTGTACGCCTGCGGCGCCTCTTCGAACAGCAGGTCTCTATGTTTGCAAATAATCCGGCTACCAAAGGCCGTGCTTTCCAAATCTTTCACCTGCAGGTGTTTAAGTAACCGCGCCTTGCAATCACTGCGCTTCCATTTACGGCCAGCGCCGTGTGCAACAGAAAAACCCGCCTGTGCTAGCGCCGGTAAATCTTGCGAACGTGGCTGCACCAGATAACTCAAGCTGCCACGGGAGCCCGGAATCATCACCAAACCTTCCGTGGATGGGCTGGCACCTTTGCGGTGTAGCCAATAGTGCTCGCCGGCCTGCGCATCTAGCTGCAGACATGCCGCCTCCGCAGGACGCAAGGGCCGCACATGATTGTGAGACACATCGAGTAAAGGCCGAATGCATAAACGCAAAGCACTAGCGAAGCGATGCGCGATCAAGGCGCGGTTTGCGGCGGCCCAGGCATCGGCAAAGTTATGCTGCTGCATATAAGGCTGCGCTTGCTCAGTTAATAAACCCGCGCTACCAAAGGCTTCGATATATTGGGTTAAAATATCCTGCCCCAAACCGCGCGAGCCACTGTGCGCAAGCAACACCACACTGTTTTTATCTAACCCGCAGGTGGCTAGCGCGGCGGCATCAAACACTTGCTGCACCGCTTGCACTTCGGCAAAGTGATTGCCGCCACCAATGGTGCCCAACTTGCTGTTTTGCTGCGGCGTTGCCTTTGTTGCATCCAGCCCGAATGTTTCCAGCCAGGCGTTTGCATCGCCGCTCCAGGTATCATCCAGACCTTTAAGTTTGCGCTCCCATTGCGCGCTATTGATTTTGTGCGCGCGCACATCGACTTGCCAAAGCCCCATACCGCACCCAATATCGCTGCCCACTAAGTGTGGATACACCACAGCACGCGAGACAAACGCCGCGCCAATAGGATGGCCTTTGCCAGGGTGTAAATCCGGCAAACCAAAGGCTGCACACATACCCGGAAACTGCGCAACGCGCTGCAGTTGATCCAGCGCATCGGTTTCCAACCAATTATTTTTTGAAATAATTAACCGCACTGGCACATTTCCATTGGATGCCGGCAGCTCAACCATTTCACAGATTTTTGTATTACCCATTTCTTTTTCCTTTTGGGTGATCTCTATCTTTTACATCATGCCTTTTGAGTCATGGTTTGTAAGACAGAGCCGCCCCTAACCGGCCCATTTTTGGGCTGGCCATAAATTTTTGATAAAGCGATGCCCTACGACGATGCGCAGTACAAAGCGATAAAGATGTTGGAATAAAACATCAGCCGCCAGCGTTAACGGAAAACGCTCGCAAACACATTAGTTTAGGCTGAGATCTGTATGCCCAGAAACGGGCAAGGAAAAACTTACTTAGCGTAAGCCTTAATCGCGAAGCCCAACATCTTGGTAGTTTCGATTGCATAAAACATATTGAGCCTCCTTTGGCTGAATGAGTAGAAATAGAAGGTTGATCGAATATCAACAGAGCGCGCACTTTAATTCGTAATGTGACTTTTGGCAAGCCTATTTTTCGAACAAATTTGTAACTTCTGCAAAACGCTTAAGATACAGTTTATGAAATGTAATTAACTGAAAGACTCGGCACGAAAATTAAACCGGCTCACAGGTAAGATTTTCGAGGCCAACATGCCCTACCAGACCAAAGGCCTGATAGGTATTTTCAATAGGTTTGCGAAAACAATATTTCCTGACTATGCGTTTAAGTTTAATTGCCGTCTTTCAAAAGATCTTTGATCGACGTTGATTTACTAGGTTTTAGAATTTTATCCGTTGAGGGTTTGTCGGTTTTTTTAGTGGCCTCATTAGTAGGCGCTCGCTGTGGCCCGCTGGGCAAGATAGCTGCCGTGGGTGCTTGGTAACCTGCGGGCTCAGGCATGCAAACGCCGGTGCCGTTGGGCTGCTGAACGCAAACCGTACCGGTTACACAGCGGGCACGGGTAAATTGTTCTTGTGCGTCCACTAACACCACTTGATTTCGGCCATCGCAAATTTGCGTGCTTGCCGCGCCACGAAAAATTCCGTGAGTATTTAGATTACAGTCTTCATCGTGATCATTGCTGTCTGCAATTTCAACGTTACCCGGATAGCGATTGGCATCGTTATCATCACAGTCATCGCCGCCGCAACTAGCCGCTAAGTGCCCATCGCCATCATTATCTGGACAACTCACGGCGCAGCGATCAGTTTCTTCGTTACAGGCAGTTCCGCTGCCGCATGGGGCTGCAGCCAGCACACAACCGCGCGGGTCTGCGGCGGGATCACCCGGCGAACACAGTTCAGGGCCATTGCAGAACCGTCCGTCATCACAACTAGCGTCTGAGGTGCAAACACCCGACTGCCGAACCTCTGGCCGGATAGCACCAAACCAATAGACTTGATCATTCTCAAGACGAAAATTGTTCGCAAACCCTACACTTACCACACGATTGCGAATGAACGCGGGCAATGACTCGCCCGATTTAGATTTAACCACTAGGCTACTAATATCGACGTCGTCCTGTTCTTGCATTATATCGCCATGGCTGCCATGCCATTCAACGCCCATGCGGGTAACATCGGCATACCGAACTGACGGAATTACCGACACTTCTATTGTGCGTTCACTGTTGCCGGGCCATTCCGCTCTGGAGCGATTTAAATCAAACTTGCGTGTGCTACCGTTATTCATTTCGAACACCAATAGCAACTGACTACCGCCGCGCGCACCATCGCCACCGAGCGTAACCGTTACGGTGAGGCCACTGGTTTCACTAATGCCGTACCTCGATACCGGCACTGTCTCTTGAGCAAGTAGGCTAAAGGTAGAAAACACCCCAACTAAGCAAAGCAAGTAAATTATTGGACGCGACATGGTAGGGCTTCCCAAAATTTTGAGTCGTTAAATAGATTGCAGAGCAGTTAAGACCGCGCGACGCCTATCGCTATTTTGCGGCGTTTCTTTAGTTTCCTCGGCATATTGCAACGCGGTTTTATGTTCCGGGCTGGTTTCAGCAGCATTTGCACCCTTGCTAAGCAACAGGCGCACCGTACTTGGCTGCAGTTTTCTTGCGGCCAACATCAAGGCCGTTTTGCCGTGCGCCCATACGTTCGGGTTCGCGCCGAGTGCTAAAAGTGTTTCTACATGCTTAGTTCGATTTTTTTCTATGGCCGCCATCAATGCCGAATCAGATCCTAGCTGTTCGGCTGAAACAGTGTTGGCTTGTGGCGATTGACGCTCGCTCTCCTTCAGCATTTTAGCGCCGAGGTTTTCACCAGGTGCTTGCTCTAGCGCACCCGCCGCTACCAATAGTTTTATCATCGCCGAGTTATCTTCCAACGCTTGCGCCGCCAAATGAAGTGCATCTAGGCTGGCCAAGGACGTTTCAACACGCAGCTTGGCACCTTTGGACAACAAATATTTTGCAACGTCAACATGACCTTCGCTGGCGGCTTCCATCAAAGGCGGGCCAGGGTTAATGCCATACACATTGAGATTGGCGCCGGCTTCGGCTAGGCGTTTCACTTCCGTTAAATCGCCTTTGCGCGCGGCCAATCCAATTCTACTTTCTGGGCTGTTTGCAGCGGCCTGCATCGCGTTTAGTTGCCCCTGCATCCGCTCCTGCATCGCCGTCGATTCTCGATCGCTTGGCCTCGATAGCGTTGACATTTCCGACTGCACGCCAGAGGAAAGCGCCTCCATCTCGCGGCCAATAGCTTCTACGCGCGCCATATCACCCTGCGCTTGGGCTTGCATCATTTCATTGATGAGTTGATTCATTCGGTCGGCATTTGGCACCGCCGGTGGGTTAGACAGGCTTTGCATCGCCACACCCAGCAACACTACTGCGGAAAAATAAACACGGCATTTCATGGCCCACTCCATTACTAAGTAGACGTTATTTTTCCAACGCGTTGCGCGCACTTTCAACGGACTGCGCCAAAGCGCTGATTTTTGGATTATCGGGCAAATAAATAATAGCCACGCTGGCCCCCTCGTAAATCGCATCGCGCTCGGCTGGGGATATCATCACTTTATTTTGGTAAGGCTTACCCGCGCTGTCTTCAAAGCTGTAGCGTAAAAAAGACCTACGCATACCCGTGGCACCCGTATGCCCAATCACCTTGTTGGCGATTGCGGTGGCGGGCACACCATGGTCAACCAACCGGCGCATCTGCAAACCCCTGCGGATAACGAGCACCACCATGGCAATAAGTATTAGGCCCATACCTAGCAATATCGATGTCATTAGAGCTCCCCACTATGGAGAAAAATTGGTGCCGGCCAGCTGCCGTTTCTTATCAACTGCAACGGCTAATTCGCCAAACATACACCACAACGCCAACGAATGCTTTACAGCCAAAAGACTGAGAAAGGCAACGCTTGACTGAGAAAATTGTATGACCTGGCGGCCAGTAAAAATCGAACCGTCGATGCATCCAGCCCTATTCAGGAGTGGGTGACGCGACATTCGATGGGGTAATGGTGGTGCTGTAGGAGGCGGGTTCAACTCCCAGAACGGGAGCTGAATTGGTTTACCAAACCAGTGCTTTCACCTGAGCCAAACCCTTGCCTGCAAATGTCCTCAATAGCTTGCAAACTCTATTGCTTCGAGCGTTCATGGCCTCCCGCAAACAACAACGAGGTGAGCGAAATGGAAGTGTTGCATATGAACCAGCGGCAGCTGGCCAACCGATGGGGAGTCAGTGAAGCCTGCCTTGAGCGTTGGCACTCTGAAGGCATTGGCCCGCAACTCCTGAAGCTGCGCGGTCGAGTGCAGCAGATCCGCTTTGCACCGTCGGCGTAAAGATCCTGCGGTCGATACAACGCATTGTCAGCAATGGCGCGCATTATTCGGCCACGCCATTTTCGCCAGCGTCATAATCAGTTTTCCAATCGGAATGTTGTATTTGATAGCCCATCGCTTTGTATCCTTTCTCGCGTTTATTAAACATACGATGCAGCATTGGTAGGGATACATCAACGTAATCAAATATCGTAACCAGATCTTTGCCTTCTACCTCGCGATGGATCCTTCCTGCGTATTGGGCTAGTGAACCTTTCCAAGCTATGGGCATTGCCAGAAATAGTGTGTCGAGCCGTGGCAGGTCGAACCCCTCACCAACGTACTTTCCAGTGGCAACGACAGCTTGGGCGTCAGACAGTCGTTCGGTAGCGGATTTACGTTCATTGGCTCGCATTGCCCCTTTCAGGATAACCGAGTCAAAACCTTGATCAGTCAGTAATTGGTTGATGAGCTCTGCATGCTCGCGTCGTTCTGTGAGCACTAGAGGATGTCTATCGTCTACTATTTTAGCGATAACATCGTCGACGATTTTTCGGTTACGTTTTTCATCTTCCGCCAACCATCGGTAAATATCAGAAATGCGCGGCCGCTGCTCTGAATGTGCCAATTCAATTGGCGGTTGGCTGTAGATTTGGGTAACAACTACTCGTTGTTCGAAGCGCTCTGAATGGTCAGGCTTAACCTTGTGACGTATCGGACCCGCCGTCATGAAAATGATTTTTTGATGACCATCCTGCCGGTCTGGTGTTGCTGTTAATCCAAGAACATATTTCGCGCGCACTTCATTCAGCACAATTTCAAATCGCGGCGCTGAAATATGGTGACACTCATCCACAATGATATGGCCATAGTCCTGTATCAGCGGATCCACAGTGTTGTCATTTTTGTTGATAAGGCTCTGATAGGTGGCGATGTCTATCTGTCCAGTCGGTTTTTTCTTGCCTCCTCCTATCGTGCCAATTTCTGTTTCTGCCAAGAACGCATCCAGGCGCTCTTTCCATTGATCAAGCAACTGGCGACTATGTGTAAGGATCAAGGTATTGGTCTTGCGTTTGGCGATGACTCCAATAGCGGTTACTGTTTTTCCGAAAGCCGTAGGTGCATGTAGAACTCCAGTGTCGTGTTTGGTTATGGCGGTCACTGCGGCGGATTGGTTTTTTCTGAGTGTGCCGAGAAATTTGAGCTTTTTCAGTCGCTCTCCAGCATCGCGCTTGTCGTCAATTATTGCCGTAATTTTGTGTTCATCCAGTAGCTTCAATGCCTCTTCAAGGCATCCACGCGGTATGGATAGATAACCCTGGTCAATGCGGGCGCAAGTAATATATCTGGGGATCCTATGGGTTGAAAACCGCATTGCCTGAGTTTTAAAGAATACAGGATTGGAAAAGCTGGCCAATCGCTTGAGCCTAGCTGCTAGCGGTGCAGGCAACTCATTGAGCTTGAAGTAAATATGATTTGCCAGCGTGATGATAACCTGCTCGGGACAGTTATTGATCTTCTCAGGCTTGATTTTGGCACCCTATTCCCAGGGTGGCCGCGAATCGATAATTTCTTGCTCGATCTGCTTCAATGCATCAGGCGCCAGAATTGCGATCAATTCGGTCAATCGTGCTAGCGAAACCGTTGCTATTTGCTTCAATTGTTGCCACTGGTCGACGAAGGGTTCCAATGCTTGATCGACAAATTGACTGTTTCCGCTCTGCCTCACCTGCTTCTGCAGCGGCAGCGCGATGAGGTTGCCAAAACCACCTTCCGGCATTATGTCCTGATTGGGAAACAATCGGTCATAGGATTCGAACGATAAATTTGGATGAATCTCCATCGCCTTGTCGAGCAGCCCAAATCCCAACAACCTGGCATCGCGGGCAGATACCGCCTCAGAAAAGAAAACCCAAAGGTGAGCGCCATTACCCGATCTTGAAATCTCTACCAAGTGAGGAATGTTGTATCGCCTGCAAGCTTCAGACATGGCTTTTACCGCGTCTTGCCAACCATCTTTGTCGAAATCTGCCGCTAACAAATGGCAGGTATTATCTGGCAAAAGCGGATAGAGCCCGACGATATGTTTGCCAGCCAAATGGTCGTAAATCGCTTGGTCGTCTAGTGCTTTGTGCTGTCGATTCGGGCACTCGCTACATTTAATGTCTGGCTTTTTGCAGATGCCAGGCACCCACTCGTTGTGGCAAGCAACAGAATAACCACTGCGACCTTTCGAGTTTTGCCATCGAGTCGCAAATACATCTGCTCGGCCTTTAAAAAGCTGCTTGAATAGAGCGACTTTTTGTTTGACGGTAAGTGACTCAAATGTTTGTGTTTCGATTACCGGACTTGTCTTTTCCTCTTCGCATAGCACTACCAAAGAATCACGCTTTGCTTTTAAATTTTTGAGCTATTCCTCCAGTTGGGTAATTCTCTGGATTATTGATTGAAGCTCTGAGCTCGTTTTACTTTCAGCGCCATTCATTGGCTGCCATCCAGTTTTTATCAAATGGTTGGCCGGCGCACGTGGCGTCTATGATAGGCCCAAGAAAACTTGTTAATTGAACGACGATATCGGAAAAATCGTTTGGCAAATACTCTTGATTAATGCGACGGCAAAAAGCTGTCCACTGAACCTGTTTTTCTTCGATGAATTGTGCTTGGAAAGCGACGATATTGTCTGACGGGACTGTGCCGCGCTGTTTAAATGTAAGCTGAATTGCTTTCGCCAATTGACTGCCATTGAAGTTAAATTGCCGGGAGAGCAGCCAGATATCATAGAAGTCCTTCATCCGGCTGTTCAGAATTCCGAGCTTGACCATCGCTTCGAACTTCTCCGCAATGGCGCTCTCACGGCTGTAGCAGAGTAATCTCGGAGCAGTGAAGTCGAGCATTGTCGGCAAATCACATTCTTCCGGGCTTGGGTGCACAATATCACCGAACCCAATATCACACTGCATATTAATTCTGGCTGAATCAATAGTGCCGCGAAACCTTATTCGAAGGCCCTGATAGTCTGCATCCTCTTTGATGCGTTCAGATTGAATTGAGTCAACGTCGAATCTCAAACCGTCAGGCTCAACCGCCAAGTTAAGAACTTCAGTTATCTGCGACACGATATTGGCTTCATCATTGCTGGTTTTCCCCAGCATATCGATGTCCATCGTTGGCCGGCCCTCGATTTTTGAAGACAGAGGCGATTCCCAAACACGCAGCATCAGAGCACCTTTAAGGATGTAGTGCTTTGAGTGGGCTGATTGGGACAAGCGATATAAGAATCTTTCCATGGCATAGTATTGGAGCAATTCGGCAAATGGCCGCTTATCAGTTCTTGCACGGTTCAGTAACTTTTGGCGTACCGAGGCTGCGATATTTTTAGTTGTGTTCATGGCACACATCCTTGTGTACCACCCTCAGGGGCAGCCTGCGGCTGTGCAAAATTTCTATTCTGAAATTTTGTCAAAGGGTGGCCTCTAAGTAGGGGCGCATGATTTTTTCTACGCGGCAGACTCTTGCATACATTATTAGTTTTTCAAGATTGAATGTTTTGCGCGCTTTATAGAATTTCAGTGCTTCCAGCACTATGTCCATTCCGACCTTGTTTCTGAATTTAAAACAGTCAGCTAAAGTCTTTTCTGGGCAGTACACGCTGATTGAAACACCATCAATCTGATGCGTTTCAACCCCGGCTTTCAGTGCTGGTTCAGAAAATCTGTGCACTGTTATTGGTGGATAATCAATACGAGGAGTTTCCGCGCCTTTTGGTATGGCAATAGAAACCGCATGTGGAATTTGGGTGGTGATATCGTGATAAGCCAGTGCCGACACGAGGCAAATGACGGCTTGGGGAACTCGCTTCGCAACTATCACAAGATCTGGATCAGATATTTGCTCCAGATCCGTAAGGCGATAAAGACCGCGCGATAGAACCTCTAGCTCACCAGCATCCCTAAGCTGATACAGCGTTCGAGGATGGATCCCTGCTTGGATTGCATCCACTGTTCGAATAGTGCCCCCCATCTCTCGGATGGCATCAAGGGCCTTATGGCAGGCTTTGCTTGTTGCGGGCATTCTCGTCACGGATAACAAAACCTATAGATAAAAATATGTATAGGTAATACTATCCAGCTTATCAGAAATCGGCAAGTAGTGAATTATCATGGGTATTGCCCCGCAACAGGGCTAACAATCTGCCACGTAACTTGCTCCCCGACCCGCAAGATTACTCGTAATGTTGCAAAATGTCGGCAATTATCAGCATTTGCCGACGTTTAGTTACAGGTGATGGATTTAAAATTGTCACGATACTGAAACCCAGTGCTTAACAATCGTCGACTTCAATCCTTATGCTTTTCCCGCTGCTGGGACTACAGCCTTGGCGGCTCCACCACCAAATCAAACAGGGTGATATTGGGTGGTAAGCAATCATCCAGAATGGCCTCGACGATATCCGGCGACAAGGTGGTCAGGTTGCCCAATTTACCAATCAAACTTCTTCGTTAAGTCAGAAAATAAGCCATTGAATCTAAAGAGTTCTTTGTTCTCAGGTCAAGGAAATTGACTTAGCGTGATCGGGAAGCTCTGAGCGTATGTACGCTAAGCCGTCCTAGGCTTAGCCCCTTCGAGCGAAAGCGGTACAAAATGTTCCAAACATTTTGACGGCCATTCAGAGACATATTCATCGGGAATGAATTTGAACAGCTTCAGCTGGCCCCGATGGGGCGAGGGCATGGATAGCCCGAGTAACAATTGCCGGCAGAAGTCCGCGATTACAAGGGTGGCGAAGTCCGTAGACCCTTGCCCTGATCTTGTGAAGAGCAGGCCTGTGGCGCGGGGTGCAGGCATAAAAAAAGGTGAACTGAGATCAGTTCACCTTTTTAATTTGATGGAGCCGGGGCGGTCCGATGCTTCGGGGATTTGTTCTCGCGCTTCCTGCGCGAGCCCGCTTCGCGGCGACCTGAAGGTCGACCTAAATTGTTCCCGACAATTTAGTGAACCCAAGGGGCTCTGCATACTCCTTTTTCCCCAATAAAATTAAAACCGTCGAACCGTCGATGCATCGAACCGTCGAGCCCTTTTCAGGAATAGGTGATGCGACATTCGATTTAGTATTAGTAGAGCGTGAAAGGTCCTATGTTTCGGGATTTCATTCAGGCCATCCCTGGCCTTCCCCCTTCGAGGCAGCTCCTAAAGTCGCTGTGCAAAAGTGCTTTCCTCCATTTTTGTGAACCCGACTTTGCAAGTCGAAATCCCCCCGGCTCCACCAATACCCACATATAAAAAAACCCCACCTTTTCAGGTGAGGTTTTGTGGGTATTGGTGGCCGGGGTCAATTAAATACTAATCATAACCTATTGGTTTAAATAGATTTATGTCAGGATAAATCAGGATATACCGTCATTATTACCGTCTATTGGTCGTTATTTGTCTATTTCAGACGCCGGTTCAGTTCCTCTATTGTTTCAGTTCGCCAAACTCATCACCAAAACAACTCCCGTTAAATCACCTTCAAACACCTCAAATTAGAACCACAAAGGTCAGCTCTACTGTCGCTAGAATTTACACCAAAGAGTTTTTACAGCACATACTTTCTTCATAACTAATTGTTTTTAATCGAGTTCTCATTATAGGTATAAATTTTGCCTAATGTTTTTTTGTGCCCTACATTCCGTTTTCGAATATAGAGCCAAACCGGTTCATGGGAAATTTTAAATGATGAGCTACTTATAGGCGTCATAAACTAAGGGATTATAAACTTGAAAATAATAAAACTAATTGGAGCTATGATCGCTCCACTGTGTGTGACCACCGCACTCGCCTCCCCTATCTTGAAAATTGACAGTAATGGTCAGCTACTTGGAGCTACCGGAGTTGTGGTATTAGGTGGGTACTATGACGTAGATTTCGTCGATGGATGGTGCACAGGGTTATTCAATGGATGTGACGAGCCCAGTGACTTTCAATTTAATACCTCGGACTCAGCGGTCGCAGCCTCACATGCGCTCGCCGATCAAGTATTTCAAGGGATCTTCGACGACGAGCACACCCTAACTAACGGCTGTGATGCTAGTGATCAGGGGTATGATTATGACGTAGGTTGCTTCATCATGACTCCCTATGGTAATTCTGAGTCGGGTTATAGTCTTTATAGCTCAGCATTTCAAAATAGATCGTCCACTTATGGGCCTGATGGCTTTGTTAGGGGAATCATCTACGATGACAGCACTAATTCTGCCTCCCTATCAGACGGGTACTACGCAGTATTTGCGATGTGGTCCAAAAGTTCAGTTAACGTTCCTGAGCCAACCTCAGCCATATTATTACTGTTAGGCTTAGCTGGGCTTTTCGCGTCAAGAAGAAAGCAAAGGAAGCCCTAACTCACTTGCCCAATTGGAACTGTATTTAATTCGATAGCAAATGGGGAAGAAAAACCCTGAACATTAGAGCTCTTTCGAGAGTTTTTTGCTCTTAAGATGCACTAGTTTTCTTCCCCAAAGCCCGACCAACGCTTAACCAAACTTTCAGCAATAAAATAAGCATGGGCATCTCCAACAAATTGCACCTCTAGCCACGCCTCCGCACGTGAAATGCTCGTAAACTTACACCTATCAAAATAAGCCTTAAATTTATCGCCGTGCCGCTTAATCTTTTTATTAACTCTAGATCCTGCAATGATCCAGTAAATAATGTGTACTAATGCTGGAATATGCCGCCCCTCTCGCCTTAATACGTCAGCCATAATTTCTGAAATGGTGGCATCAAGGGCGATGGATTGATCGAAGGTAAAGCCACAGTCGCTGGCATGCTTGATAAACTCATCTTTCGCAATGCACAGGTGCTTCCACGCCGCGTTATAGTCGCCCTCCTTCATATGGCGCTCACCAGTCTTCCTAGCCTCAACAGCTGCCCATTGGTGATCGTCATAGCTAAGATCTTGTGCAGGCGAATCGTGAACAATAGTTGCCGTCGATTGCTGATTCGGCCTCCTGCGAAATAAGTTAATAATCTTCCGAAACACAATAATCCCTCATTTTTGGTCGCCAATAGATTTCATGCTTATTCTGCTAGCAGCATAGTCCTTGGTCTGCTCAGGCCGATACCCTTTCCCCCGGCCTTTCGCCAAATAAGAAATTCGGTAGATAGCGGCCTGCTGCTTTAGCTGGTCATCGCGGTGAAAGTGATAGTAGCAGTTGGCCGGCGTGTACTGGGAGCCATCCATAAAACTCCATATTTCTCGACATTTTTGGTTTATGTAATGGGCTCGGTTTACCTTGTGGCCGTCCAGCACTAAGAAGGCGTGGTAGTGCTGCTGCTTTGCCTTTTCCAACTCTCGCACCCAGCCGTAGGCAATGCGCTTGGTATCGTAATGTCTTTTGAGATGAGCTATTAGCCGGGCAAGAAAAGTACTTACCCTGTTGTTGTCTGGGTACTTTGAATATTCCCTTAAATCAACCCGCACAACTAGCACGCGACTATGGTGGCTCAACATCGCTTCCAGCTGCCCTACAAAGCGTTTGAGTATCGCCGTATAGATTCCACTAGGCTTGCTGTTTACTTGCCATATCCGCTCGCCCACTGCGATGTAATCCGCATAGCTAATGTATTTCATAAACTTCGATTAGATTAGATATTAAGAAAAACCTAGCACCCTGTAAGCGCCCACTAACCCCGAGAGTTTCCGCACCAGTACGCGCGTAGTTGTCGCGAAACACTTTAGGGGCTCCGAAAACCCGATAATCAAATCCGTATCAATCCAAGACGGTTTACTGGGGTTTCGATTGTCGGCAATGGCTTACAAAAAAGGGGCACTAGGCCCCAATTCATTTTTCAGTTGTTGTAACCCGTTTAACCTCCGGCGGGAGCGACTCACAATCCTCCGCCCTGCCACCCAAAGCCAAACGTTCGGCCTCTTCTTTTGACGCCGCCATTACCGTAAAGATGTGCGACTGAACTGAAGTAACCTCTACTTGAAATACACTCATATTGCGCCCTCCCACTTTCCAGCCCTAAGGATATATCGAGCAACATGGTGGCTGCGCCCTTGATCATCCTGCTGACTAACGCGATGACTTTGAATGTTCCTCCCTTCCTGCCATCGAAGCTCAAAAGCACGAGCGGCGGGCGCAAGAATATTAAGCTCAGTTCTCGCCTCAAGGGTGGAAATTCCATCATCTCCAGCCAACTCTAGCGCGCGCAACAACCTCCGCCTTTGGGCGTTGCTGCTCGTATCATTTAGGTTTTGAATCAAGAGGTTATTAACATTGGTGGGTGCATATTCTTTCATGACTACACCTCCCCGCCTTTCCCTGCAATGAAGGCTTTTATTTCTTCGACCTTCCAAGCGGTGACTGTTTTAGAAAGTTTAATACCTTTTGGCGCTTTTCCTTGGGCACACCAAAGCCACCATGTGGATTTTGCTACCGGAATAAATTGCAGTACTGTGCTTAGTCGAACGAAACCGGTACTAGGTAGATCTTTTTGGATTTTGCTAATCATATCGGAACTCCATTGGTTTGACCGATACGATCTTAGATTGAGAGCTCACTCTACCCAAAGGACAAATAAAACAGTTTATTGTCCGCCGTCTCTATACCCCCCTCGTTTTAACCACCTTCGGTAACTCCTAACAAACGAGTCATCATCGATAAATCTAATCTCTTCGTTATCGATCATATTTCTAAGGAACAAACGCACATGCTCAACAAGCGGCATAGGATTTGCGACTTGAATTTCTCGAAGCCTGTCCTCGTGAAAGTAAACGAATATAGAGGCCTTCTTCCTTCTGGCTGCGTAATTTCCCCCCTTCTGTTTTACAGCTCCGAAAAATACATCTTCAAGCGTAAGCCTCCCTCCGGCTAAAAAATAAAGCTGGAAACATTTAGCCACAGATAGCAAAATTTCAGGTTCAGGAAAACTGCCTTCCTTAGCGGAGTTCAGGAAGCTCTCAACTGGAGTTAAAGCAGTGTCTATAGCCTGATGATACATAGCTTGCGCTTCCAAATCAGGCTTGAAATTTCCACGAAGCCTAACCCACTCCTTTACGATATTATCCAAGCTTTCTAGATCAAATGGTGAACAGCTATCGTAATAACTATGTCCAACATCGTAATATTTAAAATCAACACCAAGCTGCCTTAATAGACCATCCGTAACAGATGTACGATCATCGCTATACAGCCTGTACATCATATCTTTCACCCAATCAAAGGTATTGAACCAGTCAGACGGGAAGCCCGCCTCAATTAACGAAAGTAGCGAATGCGCCTCTTCAGAATTAGATTCATTTAACCATTCTTCGTCATCCTCATCTGCCTCTTCCACATCGCGTAAATCTTCATCTTCGTCTTCTTCTGCCTCTTCCACATCGCCTAATTCTTCATCTTCGTCTTCATCCAAGTCTTTATCGAGGTACTCACCAACTTGGCCAAATCGCCCCTTTTTATCGATACCGTCATCCTTTGCCATTTAGCATAACCCTTCTAAATAATCAGCCCACGCCTGCATCATTTCAGCACGCTGCGCTAGATATTTGGTTCGGTTGTATGCTCGCCCATTAGCGTCCTTCACCGCGTGCGCCAACTGCGCCTCAACCCATTCAATGCGATACCCCAACACCTCATCTAAAAGCGTTCTGGCCATCGCCCGAAAGCCGTGTGGTGTCATCGTGCTGTTGTCGTAACCCATCGTCCTGAGCGCGGTTCTAACGCCGTTTTCTGACAAGGGGCGACTTGCACCCCTAGCACTAGGGAACACATATCTAAATTGACCCGTAAGCGGCTCTAGCTCCTCTAGGATAGCCAGCGCTTGATTACTTAGCGGAATAATGTGCGGCTCTCGCAACTTCATCCTTTCGGCAGGTATTTCAATGCGCGCTTCCGGCCAATTAATATCTGCCCATTCCAACTGCCTTAACTCACCCGGGCGACAAAACAATAGGGGCGATAATTGAAGCGCTGCCTTAACGACCGGCGTACCTCGGTAATCGGCAATTGCGCGCATGAGGTCGCCAACTTCAGCAGGCGTGGTAATGGCGGAAAAGTGTGTTTCTTGCGGGGTCTTTAACGCGCCTTTAAGGTCGGCGCTCGGGTCACGGTCGGCGCGCGAAGTAGCGATGGCATAACGAAAGATTTGACCAAGGGTTTGCTTGGCGCGGTGCGCTGTTTCTATTGCGCCTCTGGCCTCAATTTTTTTCAGCACCCCCAATAACTCGGACGCGGTAATTTCAGCGATAGGTCTTTTACCAAGATATGGCGCTAAGTCTTTTTCAATTGCTCTAGTGGTTCGATCTTGGTGACTCTTTGAGCGCGTAACCATTCGCACCTCAAACCACTCGCGCGCAACACGGGCAAAACTGTTTTCCGCTGCATCTGCTTGGCTACCCTTTTCCGCTTTCTTTGCGGCCATTGGGTCTATGCCGTGGGCAATTTGTTTGCGCACCTCTAGGTGAGCGGTTCGCGCTTCTAGGATTGAATATTCTGGGTAAGTTCCGTAGGTATAGGTTTGACGCCTTCCCTGAAAGCGATAGTCATAGCGCCAAGACTTGGTGCCACTCGCGGCAACATAGAGGTATAACCCCTGAGAATCAGTGATTTTATTGGGCTTGGATTTGCTATCCACTTGCTTGGGTTTGGCCGCTCGGGCCTTAGCATCACTTAACAATACCGACTCCTTTTGACGGTATTGGCTTGGCGACTCCTCCAGATACCGTAACTAATACCGTCCTACGAGGTAAGATTAGACGGTATTGCATTGGACTACAATGGAGTTAGTATAAAGCAAAAACCCCGCATTTAGCGGGGCTCTTGGGTCTTTCTCGGATCGTTTTAGATCCTTAATTGGTGGAGCCGGGGGATTTGAACCCCCGTCCGCCAGTACTCCGCCGTCAGCTCTACATGTTTAGAACCGCTTATTGATTTAGCGAATGACAGCCCAGCGGGCGAGACGTCAAACGCGATCCTGATAAGTTTTAGTAGATCCACCCCAGGCAGGCTTCACGACGATCCAGTTCTATATGACAGTCTTTAACGCGGTACTGGCACCTTGTTAGAGACCGCTAGGGGCGAACCCACTAGAAGTGCTTCACAGACCGCTTACGCGGCTAGTTGAGCACCGTAGTTGTCATCGTTGGCAACTAATAGTTTGCAGCTTTGGATTTACGTGATTGGCTACCCTCACGACATGCACATCGGGTTTTGTTACCGGCGTCGAATCCTAATCGGCCCCTTTTCTGCGTGTAATGGCGCTAAGCTGCGTTGCCCGGCGGTCACTAAACTGCTCACGTACTAATGTACGCGCGGCAATTGCTCCTGCATTGCTCTAATCTGCTACGTCCTGTAGCGATCCGCTTTTAGTGCCTTGGGCGCCTTGCCTATCACCACTGCACTTGAAAAGTTTCTTTCTACGTACCTGCTTTAGACACAGAGTTGAGGTGTCAGTTCAATGGTTTGTGCACTGGGTGCATTCACACATTTCACTTTGCCTGCCGAGCCTAGAACAACGCTACGTTGAAAGATCTTTCCTTTCGCCACCACGTGGCTGAAGGAAGAATTTGTCTGCTGCTCTTGCGAGCGGTCAGAAGCGACTAAGTTGTGTCGGTGAGAACACCAAGAGCGCTGGGCTATTGGTCGGCGCCATTTGGCGGCCGGGCGTGGATTATAGGTGCTCCACGTATCTATATCTATGGGCAGCGGCGGCTAATTGCAAGGCTATAGCCACTAAAGGCGTGAAAGGCCGACGAGCAGGCTGGTTTACCTACTTAATCAGGCGACTGGGGAGGTATTCTACTAACCTTATGCGATGCGTATTACAACTCCTCTACTTATGCCTCTAACCGCAACTCTCGTGTCGGGTATGGCCTATTTTATTGCCGGTAAGTATGGTCTCGTGTTGGCTATTCCCCCCGGCTTTGCCTCCGCCGTTTGGCCGGCGTCTGGGGTCGCGCTGGCTGCCATGCTGCTCTATCCGAGAGTCTTTACAAGCATTGGCATTGGGCTGGGCTCTTTCGCGTTGAATTTGGGTGTGGTTGCGGGGGGCTACCAGGGTATTACGGTTGACATGCTTACTCTGCCCGCCAGCATTGCCTTGGGCGCGAGCTTGCAGGCCTATGTTGGCTATTGGTTATTCACTCGCCTGCTAACCAATACCTTATTTGATAGCCCCGTCAGTATCATCCGCTTCACTCTCGTGGTTTGCCCTATCAGCTGTTTGGTTGCAGCCAGCGTTGGGACCGGCAGTTTATCCAGCTTAGGCGTAATAGACGCGACAAATATTACCTTTACTTGGCTAACTTGGTGGGCGGGAGATACCATAGGAACACTGCTGTTTGCGCCCATGTTAATCGTCCTCTGTTCGCGCCAAAAGCGCTTTACCCGCATCAGAAAATGGCAAATTGCGGTGCCAACGGCCGCGATCTTTTTAGGCATAACCCTGCTATTTTATCTTTCCACCGTCAATCAAACAGAAATCGCGCAACGTAATATCGCCGATGCGGCGCGCACTTTCGGCCAAAGTTTGAACGAGCGCCTTAGTATCTCGAAAAACAAGCTGTTAGCTTACAATGCTTTCTTCAACAGTTCGCAGGTTATCACTGCCGCAGACTTCGAAAGTTTTTCAACCTACATTCTAGAAGATGACGACGTTTTCCAAGGCATTGGTTGGACGCCTATTGTCAGCGCAGATAAGCGCCACTTATTCGAAAAGCTCGCACAGGAAGACATCTCGCCTGATTTTGTTTTTAGAGATCTCAATAGTGAAGGGGCGTTAGTAAAATCACCCGAGCAATCTACTTACTATCCCGTATTTTTTATCTACCCGCTGGCGTCAAATAAAAGAGCGCTTGGCTTAAATCTGAGCTCCCTACCCCAGCGACTCCCTCTATTACTGCGAGCCAACGCCACGGGCGAGCCGCTGGCGACGGCGCCCATCACCTTGGTACAAGGTAGCCGCGAACAAAAAGCGATTATCCTCTACCTACCCATTTTCTCGGCAACTCCATTATCTGCCACAAACCCAAGCATCGCGGCAGTAGGCTTTATTAGTGGCGTATTTCAAATGAACGGCTTACTCGACACCTTAGTGGAGCAACTTACCGAGAAGAAATATGGCGCAAGCATTGTAGACATCACCAATTCAGACTCGAGCATCACCCTGTATCAAACACCTCGCCCGCAACTGTTTGGCCTTGAACCGAACACTATACCTCTGGCATTTGGCGGACGAAAATTGGAGGTTACTGTATACGCGGATGTGGAGTATAAGCTCGGATCGAAAGATTGGACAAGCTGGAGCATTCTCACGTTTGGCTTCTTGTTGGCGGCTCTATTTCAAGCATTTATTCTACTCATTACCGGAACCACAGAGAATATTAAATCAGAGGTGGACCGACAAACACTCGAGCTGAATAAAGCAAAAATATCGGCCGAAAAAGCAAACCGCGCGAAAACAAATTTTCTCAATAACATGAGCCACGAACTAAGAACGCCATTGAATGCTGTTATGGGATTTATCGCCTTAACATTAAAAACACCAACGTCAGAAATACAACGCAGCCATTTGAACAAGGCTCAGCTAGCCTCTAGCACATTAATGTCATTAATTAACCACACATTGGACTATTCAAAAATAGAATCCGGACGAATAGAGCTAGAAAACATTAGCTTTAGCCTAACCCATATTATCGACAAGCTAGCGGCAATATTTTCTCACCAAGCGGAGGAAAAAGGTATTTTCTTCCAACTTTCTTTAGATAAAAGAATACCTAGCAAACTCATCGGCGACCCCTTAAGACTAGAGCAAATACTCATCAATTTATGCAACAACGCCATCAAATTTACCAGTAGCGGTGGTGTCACACTGAAGGTTACCAATGAAGAGGTGGATGACCAACACTTAGCCTTAGAGTTTAAGGTGATAGATTCTGGCATTGGCATTGAAGCGGATCAACAAGAAAAGATATTCAGCGCTTTTTCACAAGCAGAAACGGGGATAGAAAGGCTTTATGGTGGAACCGGCCTTGGGCTAGCTATTTGCAAAAAATTAGTTGAAACGATGGACGGAACTATCAGCCTTAAAAGCCAAGTCAATGTAGGCACGCAAATAGCCGTGCAACTTTGCTTTAAGATCGGCGATACAGACCACAACGAAGCACAGAAAATTACATCGGACGATCCGCCAAATAACACCTTAATGGCTGGCATACGTATTTTGTTGGTGGAAGATATACCCACTAACCAAGAGCTAGCAACTTATATACTTGAAGACTTCGGCGCTAAGGTTTTTGTTGCCGAAAATGGCCTAGCTGCTATAGAGTTTCTCAAAGAAAATAATGAGATAGACCTGATCTTAATGGATCTGCAAATGCCGGTAATGGACGGCATTGAAGCAACGAAAAGAATTATTGCAGATCCAAATACCAACCACATCCCCATTATCGCCATGACGGCCAACGCCATTAGCACCGACGTTGACGCCTGTTTAGAGGCGGGTATGCTCGATCATATCGCTAAGCCAATCGATGAGGCAGACCTAGCTAAAAAGGTCATGAAGCATTGTAAATTAGACGGCAAACAAGCCTAGGGCACCTCTAAATAACTCCGGCACCACTCTGCGCGGCCTAGAGCTGTTAGCCGCAAGGCGGGATTCGCAGTTAATGGCCCTAGTCCTTAGCAAGAATACCAACGCCGCGGATGACGGCTCCAGGCCACGCTCTTCGAGGCTTGCAGCAATTTCCGTGCGCTTTGTTGCAACTTCTCGACAGACCCCGGTCTGCCTTCGAAGCTGCGCCGCGCTCACAAAAATTGCTGTAAGCCAGAGAGGTACTGGAGTTATTCAGAGGTGCCCTAGCTTTACCCAACTGTTTGAGGTCAAAGAAAAAAACGATGAACAATTCGCCTAAAAACAGCTAAAAAATCGTAGCGACATCCGTACTTTTCCATGGAGAGTAACGCTGCATTACCCGAGCAAAAACATTAGACCCCAACCAAAAATTCAACCAGCGTTTAACGCACACATAGTCCGCGCTCTCAAACCAAGGCTGGTCGACCATTACAAATTGCCGAACGAATGGAAAAATGCCAATGTCAGCTTGCGTTAACGTAGAACCCAATAAAAATTGGGATACGCCTTGCTTTTGTTGCAACTGCAGTTGCTGCTCTAGCTGCAACAAAAAGACCTCGGCCTCTGCGCGATAAAACTCTGCTGGGTGCTCTGGGTATCGATCTGCGTATTTATAGCGATCTAAGTGTTGTTTGAACTCTACGTCATTTAGGTCTAACCACTGAAGCGCGTCCTGTTCCGCCGCTGCCAATTTCTGGCTACCAGATTGCGATGCTGCCCAAGCCATGATGTCTCGACTTTCATCCAAAACCCGCCCCGAGGGCAACAGCATTACCGGCACAGTACCCTTCGGGGAAATGGCGAGCATTGGCTCTGGTTTGTCTTTGAGTAATATTTCCCTGATGTACACATCAAGCCCTACCACTTTCAGCGCCAACCGCGCCCTCATGGCGTAAGGGCAGCGGCGGAACGAATACAGAATAGGTAGCGATCTTTGCTGTTCAGCCAAAGCACTAAGCCTTTTTATCGATACTGATTTCTATCACTTTGGCATCGCCGGCAAACCACTTCTGCACATACAGGCTACCAATAATGGGAGCCGTACCTTCAGCGGGCACTTCTTTATAGCGCACGCTATTTTTGGTTTCTTTTTCTATTTCAAATTTAACAATCGTTTTACTCATAAAGCCCTCACGCAATGATTTAGCCGTAGTGCTGCACCGGCGTTCCCGCAAGCGCGGCAATATTCAGTAAACCACGAGCTGTAATAGCAGGCGTAACGATATGCGCCTTATTGCCCATGCCCATCAATATAGGCCCAACCTCTAAACCGCTCGCGCACATTTTCAGGATATTCCTCGCGGTACTTGCAGCGTCGGCGTTGGCAAACACCAAAACATTAGCTGGCTCAGAAAAACGGGCATTGGGGAAAATGCGCTGGCGCAACTCAGGATCTAAGGCCACATCTAAGGTCATTTCACCTTCATAAGAAAAATCGACCGTTTTCTCATCCAGCAATTCAATGGCAGAACGCATAGTGCGACCCGAGTTAGACTGCATATTGCCAAATTGCGATTGCGAACACAGTGCAATACGCGGCTTCAAGCCAAACCTGCGCACATGCCTGGCTGCGGCTGTTACGATATCGGCAATTTGCGCCGGTGTTGGCTCCGGGAAAACATGGGTATCAGCAATAAATAGTGGCCCGCTCTCAATTAGCATTAACGATAAAGCACCCACTGAGCGCAGTGAACTGGAGCCAATTATTTGCTCCACATAATTCAAATGCCAAAGGTACTGACCGAAGGTGCCGCAAATCATTGAGTCAGCATCGCCGCGCTGAACCGCCACAGCTGCAATAGCCGTAGCGTTTGTGCGCATGATGGCTTTGGCAAGATCTGGCGTCACGCCTTTGCGCTGCATTAATTGATGGTAGCTAGACCAGTAATCGCGAAAACGATCATCGTGCTCGGGGTTGATGAGTTCAAATTCCACCCCCGGACGAATCGATAAGCCGAAGCGTTCACAGCGCGACTCAACCACCTCTGGCCGGCCAATGAGAATAGGCTTGTAATTGAGCTCTTCAACAACCGCCTGTGTAGCGCGCAATACCCGCTCATCTTCACCTTCGGCAAAAATAATGCGGCGCTGTGCTTGTCGAGCAGCTTCGAACACGGGCCGCATAATAAGCGCCGATTTAAACACAGAGCGATTTAATGTTTCTTTATAGGCGCTTAGATCATCTACCGGTCGCGTGGCAACGCCGGTTTCCATTGCCGCCTTGGCCACCGCGCAAGCAACCGTGGCTAACAGGCGCGGATCGAAGGGTTTGGGAATAAGGTAATCGGCACCGAACTTTAAGCTTTCATCCTTGTAAGCTGCCGCCGCTTCGGCACTGGACGAGGCGCGCGCCAACGCCGCGATACCTTCAACGCAACCCAACTCCATGGCATCGTTAATTTCTGTAGCACCAACATCTAAGGCGCCACGAAAAATAAACGGGAAACATAAAACGTTATTTACTTGGTTTGGGAAATCTGAGCGACCGGTCGCTATGATGGCGTCTGGCGAAACTTCGCGAATAAGATCGGGCATAATTTCTGGGGTGGGATTTGCGAGCGCAAAAATAATGGGCTTTGGCGCCATTTTTTTCACCATATCTTGACTCAACACACCCGGGCCGGACAAACCTAGAAATAAATCTGCGCCGCCTATGACGTCAGTAAGACTGCGTAAATCACTGGCCTGAGCAAAGGCCGCTTTCTGCTCGGTCATTTGGCTGGTACGGCCCTGATAGACCAAGCCATCGATATCACACAGCCAAATATTTTTCCGCTGCACGCCCAACTTCACCAACATATTTAAACAGGCAATGCCTGCGGCGCCACCACCGGTAGACACTACTTTGATATCTGCGAAGGCCTTATTGGCCACTAATAAGGCGTTGGTTACTGCCGCGCCCACCACAATTGCCGTGCCGTGCTGGTCGTCGTGAAACACCGGTATATTCATTCGCTCGCGGCATAGCTTTTCAACAATAAAGCAATCCGGCGCTTTAATATCTTCGAGGTTTATCGCACCAAAGGTTGGCTCGAGGGCGGTAACAATATCGGCCAGCTTTTCTGGGTCGCTTTCGTTTACCTCAATGTCGAAGCAATCAATATTGGCGAACTTTTTAAATAAGACAGCTTTGCCTTCCATAATAGGTTTAGACGCTAGCGGGCCGATATTACCCAAGCCTAGCGCGGCAGAGCCATTACTCACCACCGCCACCAAATTTCCTCGTGCGGTGTAGCGCGTTGCCGCCGAAGGATCTTTAACAATTTCCAAGCAAGCCTCAGCCACCCCGGGCGAATAAGCACGCGCCAAATCCCGACCATTTGCCAAGGGTTTAGTGGCCCTGATTTCCAATTTCCCAGGCTTAGGAAATTCATGATAATCAAGAGCGGGATGGCGGCTGGGTATTTGACGATCGTCTGACATGCTTACCTCTGGGTAACCTAACGCGAATGAAAGTTTCGATTGCATGGTGCAGCCGTGGGTGCAACGTGCTTAATAAAAGGGGGCGATTGCAATCTCAAGGGCAGCAATCATAACATTAGGCTAAGCCTGCGCGCCATGTAGTCAGCCCAGGCAGGTAGGGTGGCGCTATATTTACAGATTGAAATGGCGCAAATGCCCAGCATGGGTGGACATTACCTATAAAAAAGTGGACCAAAAATAAAAGTCCATTTGGTGCTAGTTTTTTGCACCTTCTTGACTCTTGATAGTGCCGGCTATTTTCGCGTGTGATTCACTTAGGTTCAGGGATTTTTGTCGCCTGCCATGCTACTGCTCGCCATTGCCCTGCGCGCTTGACAAAAGTACCGGTATTCAAATAATAGGTTAGCTCGGCGCCATCTTGGCCTGCACTGCTCCCGACCAATTTGAAGGCAACAACCGCTGTTGTGTCGAAGAGCCTTACATCAATATCTTCAGCCGCGTAAGTCTGCGCGGCGGTGCTGTCCTGTTCGGTAGCATCCGCCGGTGCGAAACCTGCCATAATCTCGGCTTTGCCAAAGCGACTACCCGAAGAGCTCGTGTAGATTAAATCCTCTGCCCAAAAGCGATCGTGCTGCGCAGCGCTATCGACACCCTGTAAAAAATGGTGCAATAACTGCGTTAACTGTTCTTTATCGTCAGCAAAGACAGGTTGTGAAAACAACAAGATAAAGGCCATGAATAGGTAAGGTCTGGTATTCATAATCACGCTCTTACTCGGTGGATATAGAAACAGAAAAGGTTACAAGAGGACTGGCAAACACGCGCCGCAAGCGGCATTTAATGTTCAATGGGCGTGAAGTTATATTCCTGATAGTAACGACGGTAGATTTCCGAGTACTCGCCCGAAGCTTTAATCTTTTCCAGACCGCTATTAAACGCGTCGCATAAGGCTTGATTTCTAAACCCCATGCGAGCCAATATCTGAGGAAAAATGTCGTGAACGACTATCGGAAAATCCGCATCATTGGCTGCCGACCTAGCCCGTAACTTTTTTCGCGCATCTAGAAAAATCAAAAGATCACCAACGCTCACATCGTAGCGACCGCCCATTAACATGCGCGCCTGCAATTCCGGCTTCTCTGTTTCGCTGTACCTATCGGCGCTAATAACGCTGGTAAATTCAGGCCCCAGGAATTTACTTGCGCCCTGAAAAGTCACGATGCTGAGCCCGGCCAGATCTGCAACAGACTCAATCGACGGGGCATTAATGGCTGTGGTAATGGCCACATCGCGGTACAGAAATACCGGATCTGTACGGCACCCTTCGAGCTGTATTAAATCAAATAGATTGGTAACGGCATCAATTCGCCCGGCTTCATAACTCGCCCACAGGGCGGTGTTGCCAAAGCCAAATTTATACACGGGCCTGTAATCAGGCATATGTACGAACACGGCGTTAATTAAATCCGTAAATATCCCGGTCTCGCTTTCAGCAATAAAGTAAGGCTCGAAATTACCCATGCCGATAACGATACTTTTCTTGTCCGCACCCTCCGCCCAACCACCACCGGCCGCAAGTAACAAGGCTAAGCTGAAGAGCCAAACGACGGGCCTACACATGTTTTACCTAAACCCCTCGATGTTGTATTTAACAACCACTCGCTAGCAATTTTATGGTCGGCTATCCTATCACTGCGCAATAAACTTGGCGCCCAATTCAACAATATTAGTACAGTATTGAGAACTTAACCTCATTTGTAGATGCCGTTTTCCTCATCCTCATCACTATCCATCTCCTCCAAAGCGAGGCTGCCAAAGGACAGACCGGGAGCCTTGTCCGCCTCTGCCGGCGTTGAATTTACTGGGTTTGGCGATTCGGCACCCACCTTGCGACTATCGAGTTTGATGCGAAGGCGCAAGTTGTTGGCGGAGTCGGCGTTGGCGATGGCCTCATCTTGGCTAATACGCCCCTCCTTAAACAGGTGGAATAAGGCGCCATCGAAGGTTTGCATACCCAAATTTTCCGACTTCTCCATAATTTCTTTTATTTCGTGGAAGCGACTGGTGTAAACCATCTCCTGTATGGTTTTGGTACCGATGAGAATTTCCACGGCGGCGCAGCGTTTGCCGTCAATGGTGGGAATGAGACGCTGGGATACGAAAGCGCGCAAATTTTGCGATAGCGATAGCAGCAGTTGTGGCCGCCGCTCTTCGGGAAAAAAGTTAATGATTCGCTCTAGGGCCTGATTGGCGTTATTGGCATGCAGAGTGGAAATCGCCAAATGCCCAGTTTCGGCAAATTCGAGTGCATGCTCCATGGTCTCGCGGTCGCGAATTTCACCGATAAGAATCACATCCGGCGCCTGGCGCAGGGTATTTTTCAACGCATTGCGAAAGCTTCGGGTATCAACACCCACTTCGCGCTGATTGATAATCGACTTTTTATGCCGGTGCACATACTCCACCGGGTCTTCGATGGTAATAATGTGCCCGGCTTTCGTGCTGTTGCGATGATCAATAAGCGCCGCCAACGAAGTGGACTTACCCGAACCCGTAGCGCCTACAAACAGAACTAAGCCCCGCTTAGTGAGGATAATTTCTTTTAGCACTTCGGGTAAACGAAGGTCTTCAAATTTGGGGATTTCAGCTTTGATATTACGCGCCACAATGGAGACTTCATTGCGCTGTTTAAAGATATTGATGCGAAACCGGCCAACACCCGCAATGGAAATGGCTAAATTCATTTCCAACTCCGAAGCAAAGGTCTTGCGCTGCTCATCATCCATGATGGCTTCGGCAATTGCCTCTATCTCACCGGCGGTATAGGGGGTTTGGCTAAGTGGCTTTAACTGACCCTGAAACTTGGCGCAGGGCGGAGCACCGGTGCTTAAATATAAATCTGAGCCATCTTTCTTCGCGAGAATACTGAGTAGATTATCTATTGGCGTGCTCATCACAGGCTTCCATTATCGACATAGGCACAAGTATAGGTAGGTTTTAACCATTTACCTGCTCAGGAATGGCCTGTGAATTGCTATAATGGCGCGAAACCCACCAAATGTATTAGTCTTATCGACACTATGGAAAAAACCCTTGTAACGCCACAGCCCAGAGTTAGATTGAAACCCAGACTCAAGCGGCTTTTCGACCTGATTCAAACGCACGCTGAACTCTACGACACAGTATGGGATTGCTGTTGTGATCACGGCTACTTGGGCGTGAAATTACTCCGCAAGCAAGTGGTGCCCCGGGTTGAATTTGTCGATTGTGTGGCGCACTTGATGACGGATCTGCGCTCACGCTTAGGCGAATTTAATACACAACACTACGGCGTGACTTGCGCTGATGCCGGTTCCATTGCATTAGACTCTAGCCACAGGCATCTGGTCGTACTGGCCGGCATAGGTGGAGAACTAGCCGCGTCTATCATCGGCAACATCATTGGCCGTTATCAGGCACAACGGATAGACTTTCTGCTCTGCCCGAACACCGCCCAGTATCAATTGCGCGAATTTCTCATCGCCAATAATTTCAAGCTGCTAGAAGAGAGTTTTATTAAGGAAAAACGCTGGAATTACGAAATATTACACGTCAGTTACCAAAATCCGGCAGCACAAACGGCCATCTCAGCTATTGGCCAACACTGGCAGGCGAAAAATCAAGATCACCACGCCTATTTAGCAAAAATGGCAAAGCACTACAGTGATCAAGCCAAGAACTGTAGCAGCGGTAAAGCGCAAAAAGTCGCCGCGCTTTACCGCGCCCAAGCTGAGCAGCTGGAATAATCACCGGCCAACAAAAAAACCTATCTATTTGACATAAACCGCTTAACTAATGAATGATAGCCACTCTTGAGTCGCTCCCGTTCAGCAATCAATTTGAGGCTACGCATGGATGCCATCCAATGGATACTACCCGAATTAAGTCATACCCAGTGGCTGGTGCACTCGCTGATATTTTTAACAAATGTCGCGCTGTTAATATTCGCTCGGCCCCTACTGCAAATGGTACAGGCCGGCATAGATAGCGATACCAGAATAAAAGTTTTTCGCGCGTTAAATATTCTTGTTCTCGTATTGCATGTGCTAGACCTAGCTCTCATAAGAACCAACGTCGGCTACGAAAATTATTTCATCAATGTTGGCCTGTCGCTAATGGCCATTTACGGTGGTCTATTCGTCAACAGCCTCGCCAGCTATTTTTCTCGCAAGCGCTTTGGCCATCAAAAAGTATTGGACGGGAAAAAGATTTTCTTAGACACCTATAGCAGCCGATTGGTCGACCTACTGCTACTGATGGTAATAACCTTAACGACGCTCTACGTCATTATTAAAATCTGGGGCGCCGATAGCCTATTAGAAACGACCGGCATCTTCGGTATCCTAATCGCCTTCCTGGCTTTCACTAGCTCCATTTGGGCGCCCGATATTATTAGCGGCCTAATCATTTTAAATACCGAAATCTTAGAGGACGGCGACGTCGTGGTTATCGACCGCCACCCAGACGAATACGTGATCAGCAAAGTGACGCTGATCTACGTCATTCTGTACGATATTCGCAATAACCACCGAACACTTATTCGCAATAGCCAATTCACCCAAAGTAAAATCGATAATTTAAGCCGAATCGCGAGTACGGACGGCATTCGCCAACCCCTCACCTATAAAATTGGCTACCCAGGTATTACCGGAACCTCAGCCAAAGAAAAAACCGAACACCTCAATATTTTCAAAAACAAAATTGACCAACTGTTCCGGCAGGCCTTTGAAGCCTGCGCCAGCAACAAAGACGTAAAGATTAACAACAACAAAATGTTTGAATGGGCGCTGACAAGCGCCGGGGATTACGCGTTGGAGTACACCCTGTGGTTTTATTTAGAACGCATTCCCAATACCAAACACACGTCGACGTTAAGAAAGCACCTAATGGGCACTGCCTACAGGGTTAACGAAGCGGTGTACACCGCATCGGTAATAGCAGATATTTCGCTGGCGACACCTGCGCTACTGGAGGCGCAGGTTAGATCGGAGGGTTAGATTGGTAAGGTAAGCGGTGTTTTAGACTCCGCACCCCACTGAATAGGCGGAAAATTCGAGTCTAACTCCTGTGCTTGGCCAGCCGCCTCCACGCTTTTAATCTGCATTTCAGATTTCGAATTAAACTCGACATGCACAGAGGTAATAATTCGCTCTGCCAATGAGCTCATCTCTAAAAATATAGCATCAGCATCTTGATCGGAGTTTACTTTACAGTAACGACGCATGAAGAAATTAAAACAAACTATTCTATTGCGCTCTAAAGGAGTAAAGAAAAAAAGCTCTTTATCAGTTCCATTTTCATGCATCATCTCCAAAGAGGCTGAGGGAAGGCGCGTATGGCCTCTGACTTTCCAGTTAAGGGGGCCTTTTACAGGATAAGGAACCTCTCCTTCAACTATGGTTTGACCAAATATACTTTCTAGAAAGCTACCAATACCATATTTGAATGCCTGAGCGTTAAAATAAGTTGCATGCTCTGGAAGTTCTGGAAACTCTAACACCGACAATCTCATGGAAAGTGACGCAGCATAACCTGCGAACCAAGGGGCATTAAAGGACCAAGCTCGAAAACAAGGCGACCACTCATTAATTAAAAAATTATTTTCTTTGGAAATAGCCTCAGAACCAAAATCCACCAAGGAATCACCTTTGGGCGACCGCTCAGAGGTAATCGATGAATTTGCCGGGTAATGAATTGGCGCTTTAAAACTTAGTAATGCACCGTCCAATTTTACATTCACAGGCCGCATAGTCTTTGCAACCGGGCAAATAAGACGTGAAGGATTATGCACTCGCCTCAACCTAGCTCGAGGATGAATGAACAGACCAAGCATTACAATTTCCCTTTAATTTGGTTGTGAAGCCGAGGGGCAACTTGCTCGACTACAGAGCTTGCAGCTGATATTCCACCTAAAACTCCGGACGCCACTGCTCCCATAAACGCCAATGCCGCAGGTAGCGCTGGACCGGTCATACTAATGCCTCCAGCCAAAAGCATATAGCCCGACAGAGTTGTAATAGCACCAATACCACCCTGTATAGATACACCCTGTTTTACAAGATCCACACTAGCTTTCGTTAAGTTATAAGACTGCTCACTTCTTAACCTAGCCATTATCGCACGAGGCTGACCTTGATTACCCACAACGTTTAAAAATCCAACTTTACTTACTTCTCGACCCAACTTCATTTGTAACCGGTGCGCTTGCTTCAGGGCATCATCTGACGATGTATTAGGCTCAACCATAAAAATACTGTGCTTATTTAATTTTAGCCCTTGATCAGCGAGTACACGCAATGCCTGTGTCAATACTGCTGATCCACCCCTTTCAGATACCCATAACACGCCCTCCTGATTTCTAGCGTCGTACATAGATTTGGCCAACATCAAGGCAGAATCATTTATTGCCATGTTATCAGTCGGCCTAAGTGCATTCCTGAGATTTTTCAAGCCACCTAACGAACGAACTCCAGGAGTGAAGTGATAATCGAATCCCTTTCTATTAATTACATCTCCACCGTAAGAAGGAGTACTACCTGCAGCAATTGCAGCAACTTCAATAGCGTCTGACACTTGAGAGTTATTTGAGTCACCAATTGCTACAACACGATCCTCGCCATCCCTGATTTTTCCGGACTTAGAAAGATTAGCGGCCCAATTATCTCGAACTTTACTTACTGAATACATTGAGGGTCGCTGCTCAACCTTAGTCACATCGAAATAATTCGAGTCAGCTTCAAAAAATAGAAGCTTGTATCCATCTGTGTCCAATTTTTCAGCCGTAACCTTACAGCCAGGCAAAACTACGACAAACTCTTCGCGGCCATCTCGACGACGACTACCTGGATGAACGAAGATGTTATTTTTGTGTAAGCGACCAGCAGCTAGGTCTTGGATTCCTTTAATCGTGACTTGCGCCCAATAATTATTGCGTTTTGCCAAACGGTAAAGCTCATCATAAATTGGCTTAGCTTGAGGCGTAATATAAACAGGTTTACCCGAAGTAGAACCAGCGATTAGATGGGAAGGTTGAAGCGGCTTGTCATCGAGAAGCATAGGATTAAGTCCTTTTGGTAAATCTCCTTGCCCTAAGGGGCACCCAGCCGAAATTATAAGCCGAGAAAATCCTAGGCTCTAGTCGATTTTCCGGATTTTGGGTATTTCATGGTGAACCATCTGGTGTGTACACCTAATGCCATGCAATTTCTTGAGAACAATAGAAACACACGTACCAAGTTAGGTGCTATTCCACCGTTAAAATCGCATAACGCCCTTCAAACTCCACAGCCCTCCTGCCACCGCACTCAATCACCGCACTTAGGGTTATGCTGGCTCTGCCCTTCGAGTTAAAGCGCTCGAAAAACTTCGCTAAGTCGACTTCGCTGGGGGCATTGCAGCTGGCATAAATATCGCCTTTTACAGGGGCGAGGTATTTAATATGACCTTCGGCCACCACTTGATTACACACCAAGCCCGCCTCTTGGGTTTTTAAATAGATCATGCCCCAACAAGCCATAACCGCTGCATTGTAAAGGCTGCCACCAAAGGCTGTGGATTTATCGTTGATGTTCGGGCCGAGTGGCGCGTGCAAAATAAGTTGGCTGCCATCGTAGCGCTCGACGCCTAGGCCCATAAACTCTGTAATGGGGAGTTGATGATCAAAAAAATCTGTCAGTAATTGGCTGTCTTGCACAAGATCCATGACGGTGTCTGCTCAGAAAAACCGCTATTGTAAAAGGTTTTCACTCAACAGACAGCCCAATTAGTAATCTGCATTTAAGCGCTGGCGCGCTGGGTCTTTCAGCCAATTATAAACAGCGCCGAACCACAGCAGGGCCGCACATAATAAACAAAACAGAAAGCCAAAACGCACGTGACCAAAGGCATCTCCTAACAGCCCCATAAGGAGTGGCCCCAAAGCTGCAGCGACTGCCGTGAAAAATAAGATTAAACCGGCAACGGCTCCGTGTTCGGATACAGGGAAACAACTTATACCTTTGGAATTTAAGGTGGGGTAGACAATGGACATAAATAAACCCGACAAAGGTAAAAGCCAAAGTGCTACGTCCACACCAAGCCACACACTTAACAGGTAACAGACAAAAATACCGCCCGTGAACAGCACCATGGCCAACTTCCAATCTAGGTGCAACAAAATCCAGGCACCCAAGAACCGGCCGGCGGCGCGGAAGATGAAAAAGATCGACAAAGCATAGGTGGCCACGCTAGTCCAGTGGCCGTCGTAGTCGAGCAGTAGCGTCGGCATCCATACATAGATTGCCGCCTCAACCACCACATAGAGCGCAATACCGCCCGAGAAAAATAGAGCAAATGGGTCGCGCATCATGCCAAAGGCAGCAGTCCAACGCACGGGCTCCTGCGGTTTTATATGCTCGGGATAACGGGTTCGCGAAGCCAATACAATCAACAGTACCGCACAAATACCCGCCACCAGATAAACATAAGTCCAGTCCACGCCACGGCTCAGTAAATAGGTCACAAGCGTAGGACCAATGATCGCACCAACACCAAAAAAGCCCTCTACCAAGTTCATGGTCGAGGTGTGCTCGCGGTTACTGCTGGAGATATCACCCACTAGGGCAAGCGCCGCAGTCTTAAAAATACCAATGGCAACACCGGTGACCAATAAGAGGCTCAGAAAATAGGCAAAGCTGTTGCCGACCATGAATAGAAAACAGGCCAGCGCAAACAAGGCTAAACCTATCAAAATAGAAGGCTTTCGACCCAACCGGTCAGCAAGAAAGCCGAGGCAAATCCCGCTCACGGCAATCGCAATCATGGTGCCGTAATGAAAGGTGGCGGCTTGGGTAAGGGTTAGATCGTAGCGCTTGATGACCTCTGGAATAATGACCCCAACAGCATCTGTAGTCATCGCAAAAATGAGGAACATAAAAAAGGTGAGTAGTTTGATGGCCCGGTTATTGGCGGCATCTGGTGTGTAATGTGACATGGAAAGCCCTCATGTGTGCCTTTTGGCTACTATTTATACTTATCGAGAAGGAGTGTAAGCTCAAAAAATAATCAATGCAACCGGTTGCAATAGGTATTGCAATCGGTTGTAATAAGATAAGCCTCACTCCTAAAGGCTGCTGATAATCAAAAAATAACCGGAGAGCAACGCAATGCACACAACTAATATCCAAGGTTTTCAACGCCATCCTTTATGCTGGCTAATTGCAGGATTGGCCCTAGCAACAACGTCACTCGCTCAAGCTGAAACTCTGGCGCTAGAAGAAGTGGTGGTTACTGCCGTACCAGGCGCCAAGTCCAAAATGGACAGTTCTGCATCTATCACCACCGTGAGTAGCGACCGAATAGACACAGCCGTGCCGCGCTCTACCACCGAAATTTTCCGCTCTATTCCCGGCATCCGCTCTGAATCATCGGCCGGCGAAAGTAACACCAACATCTCGGTGCGCGGTATCCCTGTGGCCTCTGGCGGCGGCAAGTTTTTACAGTTGCACGAAGATGGTCTTCCGGTTCTTCAGTTTGGCGATGTTATTGTCGGCAATGCCGATAACTTTCTTAGCTATGACTGGAGCATAGACCGTATTGAAGCACTTAAAGGCTCTACCGCTGCAACCATGGCCAGTAATTCACCCGCAGGCGTGATCAACTTCGTGAGTAAAACAGGAGAAGAGGAAGGCGGCTCAGTGGGCGTTAGTACAGGGCTTGATTACGACAGCACTCGCTTAGATTTTGAGTATGGCGCGCCCGTAGGCGACTGGGCCTTTCATGTAGGTGGTTACTATCGCCAGGGCGAAGGCGTTCGCGAAACCGGCTTCAACGGCAATGAAGGTGGCCAAATTAAATTAAGCGTGCGCCGTGGTTTCAACAATGGCCACGCGCGGGTCTACGTAAAAATGCTGGATGACCAAACCAGTACTTACTTGCCCATGCCGATCTTGGCCAGCGGCGACAGCATCAACGGCTTCGATGCACTCACCGGCTCCAATATACCCACCGAATTATTGCGGGCACGCACCGGCGACGGCGGTACAAGCATTCGAAACTCTAGTATTGGTGACGGCAGCCGAGTCAAATCTTCAGTCATCGGTGGTGAGTTTGAGATAGATATAACCGAAACTTTAACCCTAAGAGAAAAGATTCGTCTGGCACAAAACAGTGGCAGCTTTTTTGGCGCCTTCACCGCAGCGCTTGGCAGTGCCGACAACCCAGCAGCTATCTCTAGTCCACTGGTGAATGCCGATGGCTTGGCCTATGCCTCTGGGGCAAACGCCGGCCAGTTATTGAGTGCCAGTGAATTGAGCAACCTCAACGGTAACGGTTTGATTCAAAATATTCGCAGCTTCGATAACGACATCAAAAGTTTAGACAACTTCACCAACGACATCAGCCTGACTAAACGGTTCGAAAATTTTGAAATTACCGGTGGCTACTACACCGCGAGCCAAGACGTGGATGTCAATTGGTACTGGCAAACCTATTTAGCGGACGTATCGGACGATGTTCGACTGCTAGATGCCTATGAAGGTAATACCGCACTCACTTCGGGCGGACTAGTGGCGTACGGCGCGCCGGATTGGGGCTTCTGCTGCTATCGAGACACAGAGTTGTCGACTCAAGTGGATGCCGTTTACCTAGCCGGTAGCTTTGACATTAAAGACAACCTTATATTGAGTGCCAGTGTGCGTCACGACGACGGTGAAGGAATTGGTCACTACGCCTTTGGCAGCAACGCCGCCATCGATTTTGACGGCGACGGCATTATTTCACTGGCAGAAAGTCAGGCTCAAGTTATCTCGCAAGCGGCCATCGCCGGCTCTCAATATCGCTACGATTGGGCCTACAACTCCTACGCATTAGGCTTGAACTATTTGCTCACCGAAGCCACAGCACTCTTTGCCAACGTCAGTGAGGGTGGGCGGGCTAACGCCGATCGCCTAGGAGACGGTGGCTTTATTCAAAATGGTGGCGTTATCGATGGTGCGGTAGAAAATAAAGTGCGCCAATACGAAATGGGTATTAAACACGAGGACGATGGCTTCGGCATTTTTGCCACCGCCTTTTATGTGGAAACCGAGGATGTCAATTCAGAAGGCACCAATGGCAGTACCAATACGGCACGCTTGCGCGAATACGAATCGACCGGACTAGAACTGGAGGCCATTGCTAACTTCGACAATCTATCTCTGTTCGGTACCGTAACCTGGACCAACGCCGAAATTAGTGCCTCGAACGATACCAGCTTGATCGGCAATAAACCTCGTCGCCAAGCCGATTTTGTCTACTCCGCTAATGCTACCTATAACTGGCAGGAGCACGCCGTTGGATTAAATTTGATTGGTACTAGTGACTCCTATGCGCAAGATGCAAATGACTACAAACTTGAAGGCTATGCATACTTGAATGCTTTTATGCGCTACCAACTGGCAGAAGGTTTCACGGCAACGCTATCCATCAACAACCTGACCAACGCCATCGGCGTTACCGAAGCTGAAGAAAACACGCCGACGACAATCGCTGGCGTTGACTATGTGCGCGGGCGCTCAATTGCAGGTCGCTCCACTAACCTCGCTCTGAAATATCAATTCTGATCGGACCTCTCGTGGTTGCCGGGCCTGTACAAGGTCCGGCTTTTTTGGAGCCCCAGATGCAAACACCACTTATTGCCGCCATCGAAGCGGGCGGTACAAAATTCAATCTCACCGTGGGTTACCGTGTCGACCAGCCCTTGAGGCAAACGCGAGTTGACACGACAACGCCGAGTGAAACTCTACGCGCCTGCCAACTATTCCTGCGCGACGCCGTTAATACCTATGGCCCTTTGGCCGGGATTGGCATTGCTAGCTTTGGGCCCGTGTGTATAGATCCAAACAGTCCACACTATGGGCAGCTATTAGACACCCCCAAGCCAGGCTGGAGTGGAGCGGATTTACGCGCTGCGCTATTGGAATTTAATTGCCCTATCCGTGTAGACACCGACGTCAATGCCGCCGCATTAGCCGAGTACCATGCCCGTGGCTTTAAGGATCTCAGTCTCGCCTATGTAACACTAGGTACCGGGTTGGGTGTGGGTTTATGCAACAAAGGCGAAAGCCTTAGTACCCAGCTACACCCTGAGCTTGGCCACTTACATAGCATCCCTATCAAGGGCGAACCAAACTGCACTTGCCCATTCCATGCGGGCTGCATCGAAGGGCTCATTTGCGGCCCAGCTCTGGCTAAACGCTGGCAGATCGAGCCAAAAAACGCACCGACAGATCACCCATTGTGGGACAACGTTGCGCACCACCTCGCCACCTTATGTCACATCATTACCCTCGCTTATTCACCTCACACGCTGGTGGTGGGTGGTGGTGTTATGCAGCGGGCAGGTATGTACGAACGATTACAAAAAGCTTTTCAACGTCACGTTGGCACCTACCTCGGCCGACACAGTTTCCGCACGGGCATAGAACAATTTATCGAGCCACCGCGCCACGTCGACGCCGGTTTAGTGGGTGCGTTTTATTTGGCAAACACTTATTTAACAGGACAGCCGTTATGATTCCTAAACCCGCTGAGGGTGTCTTTGTACAAGGCATTGATCACCCAGACTTACACCTTTGGGACGCTTGGTCTTGCACCGACGGCGATGCCCTGCATTTGTATTGCCTTGCGGTTAGTCGCCGCTTAGCGGACGGCACACCCCTTAAGGCCGAAACTCGCAATAACCACCCCTTCCACATTCGCCATTTCCGCTCCGATGATGCGGGACTCAGCTGGCAAGATTTAGGTGTGTTTCAACAACACCAACAAGCCGAGGACGGCCACGATAGCCGAAGTATTTGGAGCGGCTCGGTGATGCGTTTAAACAGCGGCCAATGGCTCTTCGGTTACACAGGGTTGCGCGAGCGGGGAGCCCAACACAGCTTCGTTCAAAGCTTGGCTGCAGGGCTTTCTGATGATGGCATGGTGCTAACACTAGGTAGCCAACAGTTACTATTATGCCCAGAACGTGACTATGAGCTTATTAGATCCAAAGGCTACTATCTTGATAACCGTGAAAACCTAGGTAGTCATCAAGGTGAAGCAGGCGGCCCTATATTGGCTTGGCGCGACCCGTTTATGTTTTATGATTTGGCAGGGCAATTAATGATGGCGTGGGCGGCAAAGAAGTCGGCCACGGAAAACGCGATGGGCTTAGCACGCTTGAGTTTAGAGGGCGGCCAGATCAAAATTAACGAACTCATGGCGCCTATTACCCTGCCCGACGCGCAAACTTTCAGCCAACTCGAAATTCCAAAAATTTATGTGGACCCAATCAAGTCGCGCTACTTACTGATTATCGCCGCTTCCACACGAACGTCGGAACAGCAGCCCGATCACGAAATTGAAAAAACTATGCGCCTATACAGTAGTTACTCGCTCACCGGTCCTTGGCAACCAGGCGGCACCAGCACCAGCGTAATTGGCAATACACCCAATTATTTTGCAATGACAGTGTTGCAAACAAATTTCAAAGCCGAGCAGTTATCGTGCATATCACCAACCACAGAAGTGGCAAATAAACCGCTAACATTTGCCGCGCCTTTTACAATAGATCTTAAAGATCTCAGCCGTGCTGAGCAGCTAATCGCGCAACGCAATTAGCTTGAGCCGCGCACCACTACGTTGGGGTTCAGGCTAATAAACTCTGGCGCGCGCCCCTCTAGAGCTTCGAGTAAATTGTCCACCAACACCTTACCGCCCATGGTGAGGTTTTGGTGCACGGTGGTGAGCGGTGGATTGTAGTAGGCCGCTAAACTAATATCGTCGTAGCCAACCACAGATACCTGAGCTGGCACTGCTCTACCATTTTCTTGTAGTGCACGAATAGCAGACATAGCCAACACATCGCTAACGGCAAAAACCCCATCAAAGACCAATCCCGAATCAATAAGCTGCGACATCGCGCTGTAACCATCGGCCTCGCCATAACAGCCTTCCACCACTAGCTCGGGCAGTACCGATAAACCCGCTGCCTCTAATGCGGCGCAATAACCTTGGTAGCGCTGCAATACTTCAGGCAAGGATTTATAACCTAGAAAAACGATGCGCTTACGCGCGCGCGATAACAAATGCTCTGCCGCTCGTCGGCCGCCTAAAATATTATCACTGCCCACTACTGGGTAGCTCTGATCATCACTGATCTTTGCTCCCCAAACAGAAATAGCCTTAAACCTACTGGCAATACGATTAATAGTGTCGTGATGCGAGCCCTGACCAATGAGAATCACACCGTCGGCCGCGCGCTTGTCGACGAACGCCTCAATCCACTCGCCCTCTTGCGGTGCGATGCGAGACAACAATAATTGATGACCATGCTCGTCCACTGCCTCTGCAATGGCGGCTAGCAGCTCTAAGAAAAAAGGGTCGGATAATTTAAAGTCGACATCGATAGCGCTGGGTAGCAACACCGCGATAGTAAGCGATTCTTTTAAGCGGAAATTACGCGCTGCGGTGTTAAGCCGATAATTTTGTTCCTTGGCAATTTTCATCACCAAATCGCGAGTCTGCTGGTTCACCAAGTTCGACCCTGATAAAGCACGAGACACAGTGGATTTAGAAACCCCAGCCAGTCGCGCGATATCCGACATCTGAGGGTATTGCTGATTAGGTTTATCGGCCACACCTATCTCCTGCCCGCCATTGAAACCGCCAATCATTCAACCGGCGAATATTGGCAAGTGTGACACAGGCAGGATGACGAATCTATGGCGCTAGAGCAGGTCTAGAATGGTCTTTGCAGCACTATAAGGCGTTACGCGATTATCGATCACGTCGGCTCGTAATTCAGTCATCATTTGCTTAATGGCTGGGTTATCCACCAGTCGCTGCTCCAGCATCTGATGAATGAGCTTTTTCATCCAGTCGGCATTTTGCTTAGCGCGCTTGGCAGCGAAGGCTTGGTGCTCAATCGCTAAATCTTGGAACTCCACAATCATTTGCCAAACACTTTCAATACCCTGTTTATTCAATGCTGAACAGGTTTCCACCCTTGGCGTCCAAAAGGTGCCGTGGCGAATAAGGTGGAAGGCATTTTGATAATGCTGTTGCGTGCGCGTGGCGAGATTAATACTTTCACCATCGGCTTTGTTAATTACCAAGGCATCGGCCAATTCCATAATGCCGCGTTTGATACCCTGCAGCTCATCACCCGCATTAGGTATCATCAACACCAAAAAGAAATCTACCATGGCAGCCACTTCATATTCTGACTGGCCCACGCCCACGGTTTCCACCAAAATCACATCGTAGCCAGCTGCCTCACACAGCAACATGGTTTCACGCGTTTTTTGCGCGACACCACCCAGCGCACCCTCGGAGGGCGATGGACGAATAAAGGCATTAGCTTCACGCGATAGCTCTTCCATTCGGGTTTTATCGCCGAGAATACTGCCGCCACGTACCGGAGAGCTAGGATCTACCGCTAACACGGCCACTTTTTTGCCCAAGCTAATGAGATGTTTGCCAAAGGCTTCGATAAACGTCGATTTTCCCACACCAGGAATACCACTGATTCCAATGCGAATGCTGTTTCCGGTGTCGGGCAATACCGCTTCAAGTAATGCCTGTGCTTCCAAGCGATGACTGTCGAGCTTACTTTCAACCAAGGTGATCGCTTTGGCTAAAGCACGACGGTTACCTTGTTTCAACTGCGCTATGTCAATCATAGAATTTCATTGAGTAATTAGAATAAAAAAAACCTAAGCCAGAGCAATTCAGGCCAGTCCTAAGCCGGTTCTGCAGCCGCAAAAAAATGTTACCTAGACACCGTCAGGGCAATCGATGTACGTCTACCGACACTTCCAAAATAGGATTTTTACCGCCGCCAATAATCACCCCTTTCAGCGGCGTAACATCATAATAGTCGCGACCATAGGCCGCCACGATATGCTGATTACCTGGGCGCACATTATTGGTTGGGTCAAACTCAATCCAACCCTCACCGGGCGAAAGATAGGAGACCCAAGCGTGAGTTGCGTCGGCACCGACTAATTTTTCTTGCCCCGGGGGCGGCAGCGTTTCCATGTAGCCCGAAACATATCGCGCGGGAATACCCATAGCCCTTAAACAGCCTACTTGCAGATGGGCAAAGTCTTGGCAGACGCCGCGCTTATGTTGTAACACCTCAGACAAGGGTGTTGCTATGGTGGTAAAGCCGGGTGTGTACTTAAATTCTTTGTAAATCCGACTCGTTAAATCGGCAACACAAGAATAGAGTGAGCGATTCAAGGAGAAAGAAGGCCGAGCATAATTAGCAAGCGCTTCGCTAGCACGAATCATCGGCGAGTCCATGGAAAACTCACGAGCGCTTAATACATCCATCGACTTTTCAGTTTTAAAAAACTGCAGGGCATCGCCATAGCTCATACCCAAATCCAAATTGAGATCCAGGCGGGCATCTTTAGTTTCCACTTCGCTCTCAGCAATGATGGATAACTCTTTATGGGCCGACTGAATTTCAAAGTGATAACTTTTGTTGCCGAAGTAGTCGGTTCTGCGATTAGCGATGATAGGTTGTGGCGTAACCGTAACTTTACTTTTTACCGACTTTTGACGCTCGGTATCGCGCGGCACTAGGTTGGCCAAATTGTAACAATGAGTCACGCGGGCCGCATACTTATAGGTGGTGATGTGGCGAATTCGATAACGCACTAGCGCGCTCCTCCAGATCTTGCCTTGAGCCATAAAACGCCGCTGACTTTTCGAGTCAAAGGTTTCAGTCCTAAAACCAACGGTCTATCGCACATTGAAATTACTCGCCCCAAAAGGTGGTCACTAGCTGCTGAGGATCGATGCGATGCTCGAAGTATTTATCGCTCACGATGTTACTAAATTCACTCAGTAATTTATTGAGCTGCGTCAATAGCAAGGCCAAATGAGCTCGTCTGCCCTCCTCCACGTCCGCTAACTTTGCAATCCTAGATAATTTAAGGCTGGTTATTGCCTCTAACAAAACACGGTCTTGCTCTTCCAATTCTCGCAAATTGGAGTCGCCGCGACGCAACGCCTGGAAATGACTTTGCAATTGCTCAAACTGAAAAATAAGTGAACGCGGATTCGTGACATCCAACATAACCAACTCTAAGCCTAGCTCCACGCCGGCGAGCGATCTATGTCGGCGTCGGTAGGTAATCAATACTTCCATAGAGCGCAACATCGCGTGCAGCAGAGTTTCGTCGTCTGGCTTTTCAACCACCGGTGTGATTAGGGTGCTCACCGTTTTCATGATAAGCATCGCTCTTTCAACGCGCCGCCCCATATCCATGAAATGCCAGCCGACGCCGCGCACCATGCTCTCTTGCATCAAACCAGATAATGCAATCAAGCGTATAACCAACGGGTCTAAAGCCTCTTCCGGTGCGGAGGATAAACCACTCGCCAGCGACGACTCCAAATTATCGAGCTCGTCGCGTACATCGTTAATCACGCGAATGGTATCGGAGGACAACAACTCCTTAGATTCGTCGGCGCAATACAACATGGAATTCAGTGTTGCCTTGATACTTCCGGCTCTGTTGCCATCTTTAATAATGCGTAGCAACTCAACTTCTGGGTTGTCCAGCAGCTCTTCCGTCGCGCGAATAAAGCCAGGGTGCGTACCGGTGACTTCGGTCACCGTGTGCAGCAAAACTTGCTTCGATTCCTTGCTGATAGGTTGCTCGCCGTTGATCAGCATAAAGGCTGTGCGCAGTATGCGTAGCGATGCCTCTGCCCGCTCGGCATAACGCCCCATCCAGAATAAATTTTCTACCACCCGGCTCGGTAAACTTACCAACAACGCATCAGCCTCGGCTTGATGCGGGTCTGTCATATGTTCATTACCGACGCGCTCGGGCTCCGTCGCGGTAACCCAGGTATCTTTACTCGGGCAGCCCGCCTGCATGCTAATAATTTGCTCACCTACCCCCAAGCCGACCCGGGTCAAGCCGCCGGGCATTACCATATAGGAACTGTCTGCCGCGACAGAGAAAGTGCGCAGAATGGCCGGTCGCGGAGCAATCGCGCCATTGGAAAGGGTTGGAATATGGGATTTATCCAGCCGCAGCTGGGCGACAAATTGCTGCGGTCTTTTTTGTATGCGCGCTAACAGCGCCGTTAAATCTGTAGCGGACAGATCGCCGCCCCAAACACTCTGCTGGCCAGAGGCGCGGTAGATGGGTTTAACGATTAGATTTTTGATATTGGCACACACAAAACGCAAATCGGCTTCATCGCCACACCAGTAGGTTTTTACTGAGGCTAATCTTGGCTCTCGCCCCAATAATGCCTTGCTAATCGCGGGTAGGTATTTTAACAGAACGGGGTTTTCCAGCACGCCAGAACCGAGCGGATTAGCGATTGCCACTCTACCGGCACGCACAACATCTAACAAACCGGGAATACCCCCGTAGGAATCGCTGCGCAATTCTACCGGGTCACAATACACATCATCGATACGCCGAAATATCACATCGACGCGACCGAGCCCTTCTAAGGACTTCATCCACACGAAACCATTTCTTACCACTAGATCGCCATTTTGCACCAGCGGAAAGCCGAGGTAATTGGCGATATAGCTGTCTTCAAAATAGGTTTCGCTTTTTGCTCCGGGTGTCAGAACAACAACGCGGGCCAAACCATCGGAGGGCGAAAGCGATACGAGCTTTTGGCGCAAACGCTGAAAGAAACCCGCTAAACGATGCACGTGGCTATCGCGAAATAAACTTGGAAATACACGTGACATCACCGTGCGGTTTTCCAACGCATAACCTGAGCCACTGGGCGCTTGGGTGCGATCGGACAAGATACACATGGAGCCATCTTTCTGACGGATCATATCCACCGAATGCAGAATCAACTCTTGTTCACCGGGCAACTGAATGCCCTGACAGGCGCGCAGAAAACCACCGTGGCCAAACAGCGCCTCTGGCGGTAGTACACATTGCTTGATTAAATTGCGCGGGCCGTAAAAATCCTTAAGTATCAAATTAAATAATTCTGCGCGCTCGAGTAAACCGATTCAATTTGAGCCCAGTCTGCACTGCCAATAACAGAGGGAATAATATCGAGCTCCCAGTGTGAACTGGAGCCGGCGGCGTCGCCATAAATATTATAAGTGGCGCCGTCGTCGCGCAGAATCCGCTGCGCCTTTTCCTGACGCGCTGCGAGTGCCGCCGGGCCCAAGTCGCTCAAGCTGGTGAGCAGGTAATCCCATTCAGGTTTGAACTTGCCATCGGCGCTGAATACTTGATCGGCAACACCGGATACCGGTCCATAATTCATGGTCTTATTACCCTGAGGCGGCACTTGTAGCTGTGCTTGCATTTGCAGCTGGGGCTGCGGCAAAGGTTGATTCTGAGGATAAATCGATTCTGACACGCTGTTACCTGTACTACTCGTAAACTCGACCAAGGATAGAATGGGCGCCTAGCGCGCCCGTCGGGTAAAGGCCGTAATTATAGCCCCTTAGCCAGCCCCAACCCTAAAACTATTCTTGCTCACAAGCACCGCCCAAAGCCTCAATCACAGTGCCCAGCCCTTAGCAGACCTCAGCCCTAACAGCCCCTAGGCCGGCGCAAGTCCAAGGTATAGGGGTATTCATGGGTGGGCTCTTCCGGTGGAGGGTCCATTGGGCGAGGCGGGTGCGCGTTCGGGAAAAACTCCCGCAGCGCGTTCACCTCAGGCCGAGGCATAAACGGGCCCTGTGTGTGACTGAGGTTGTCAAAGCGGTTATTGCGCCGCGACTCCGCCTCGAATGCATTGACCGGCAAGGTTTCATAGCTTCGCCCGCCCGGGTGCGATACGTGGTAGGTACAGCCGCCCACAGAGCGGCCATTCCAAGTATCGATCAGGTCGAATACCAGCGGCACATGCAGCCCAATCAAAGGGTGCAAGGCCGAGGGGGGCTGCCAAGCGCGATAGCGAACCGCACCCACATATTCGCCCTGCCGGCCAGTGTTGCGCAGCGGAACCCGACGGCCATTACAAGCCAAGACGTAGCGCCCATCGGTTAAGCCGGTGGCCTTCAGTTGTAAGCGCTCGACGGAGGAATCCACATAGCGGGCCGTGCCGAAGCTACTACTCTCCTCGCCGAGTACGTGCCAAGGCTCGATGGCCCAGCGCAACTCCAGCTCAATGTCATCGAGCTTTACTCGGCCGTAATGGGGAAAGCGAAATTCTTCGAAGGGCGCCAGCCAATCTAGCTCGAAGGGGTAGCCATGGGCCTGCAAATCCTGCACCACATCTTTCATGTCCGCCCAAATATGGTGCGGCATCATGAATCTATCGTGTAAGGCGGTGCCCCAGCGCACCAAGGGCTTTTTATAGGGGCTTTTCCAGAACCGAGCCACCAGCGCCCTTATTAGCAGCGCTTGCACCAGCGCCATGCGGCTGTGGGGTGGCATTTCAAAGCCGCGGAACTCCAAAATCCCCAAGCGACCACTGGCACTGCCCGGCGCATAAAGTTTATCGATACAAAACTCAGACCGATGGGTATTGCCGGTGATATCAATTAACAAATTTCTAAACAGCCGGTCCACCAACCAGGGCTGGGGCACTTCGCCATCGGTCATTTGCGAGAAGGCGATCTCTAACTCGTAGAGCATTTCATCGCGCCCTTCATCCACCCGCGGCGCTTGGCTCGTAGGACCGAGAAACATGCCGGAAAACAAATACGACAAACTCGGATGATGTTGCCAATAGGTAATTAGGCTGCGCAACAGATCTGGTCGCCGCAGCAGCGGGCTATCTTCGGGCGAGGCGCCGCCGAGGGTAATATGATTGCCGCCACCGGTGCCGGTGTGGCGACCATCGAGCATAAACTTCTCCGTCGACAAGCGCGCCTGACGCGCCTCCTCGTAAAGTTTGGTGGTGGTATCAACCAACTGCTGCCAATTATTGGAAGGATGCACATTCACTTCGATCACACCCGGGTCGGGCGTCACCAACAATTTTTGCAGCCGCGGGTCACGCGGTGGTTCATAGCCTTCTAAGATAACCGGCAAGTTTAGATCCGTGGCGGTTTTTTCAATCGCGGCAACCAGCACCACATAATCTTCTAAATACTGTAACGGCGGCATGAATATATGCAGTCGGCCACCGCGCTCTTCAATGCACATGGCGGTGCGAACCACATCTACCCAGTTCGGGTCTTTGCTGCCGGCCCGATTAACGCGCTGATCCGACGCCAGTAATTGCTCTGCAGCATTCAACTCCTCGTTCGTCGGCGGCGCGGCGGCAAAGCGAATATCGGTATAACTCACTAGAGGTTCGCGCGCTGCGAACGGGTCTCGCTGAATCGGTTGCTCAGCTTCGTCTTCGGCTAACCAGGGCAAATCATTTAACGGCAGGCGCAAGCCCATGGGCGAGTCGCCGGGGATAAGCACGATCTTTTCCCGTTTCATCGGCCACACACTACTGTTCCAAGCCTTAGCACCATAACCTTTTGCAATGGGTATGACTAAGCCTGTGGGCGTGTCCAAGCCGCGCTCGATCAATCTTGCCAAGCGTCTGCGGTCCTGATCATTTTTAACACCCTGGGCGAGCAAGTCTAAATTTTTAGGCAGGGATTGTTGTTTTAATAAATAGTGCAGGCCATCTTCATAGGCAGGCTGGCAGTGCTCTTTTGAAATGCCTAACAACTGTGTCAAATAGCGGCCGAAGCGACAAACAGATTTTAAATCGTGGCTATAGTTTTGATCGATTCGCGCTAAGCTCGCCGGGTTTTGCCACAAGGGCTCACCATCTTTACGCCAAAAAACGCCCAGCGCCCAACGCGGCACTTCTTCGCCTGGGTACCATTTCCCTTGGCCGTAGTGCAACAATCCCTGCGGCGCAAAGGCATCGCGAATACGCAACAGTAAGGTTTTCGCCAGGGTTAATTTATGCTCACCCAGCGCGTCGGTATTCCACTGGTCGGATTCCATATCGTCGATGGACACAAACGTGGGTTCTCCGCCCATGGTGAGCCGTACATCGTTAGCATCGAACTCTTTATCAACAGCGTTACCCAGCGCCAACACCTGTTGCCACTGCTCTTCACTGTAGGGTTTAGTGACCCGAGGATCTTCTAAAATACGTTCGACAGTATTACTAAAATCAAACTCCACTTCACACTTATCGGTAAAGCCGGCAATGGGTGCGGCTGAAACCGGGTGCGGTGTGCAGGCCAAGGGAATATGCCCTTCGCTGGCAAATAGGCCCGAGGTAGGATCTAAACCAACCCAACCTGCACCGGGCAAAAACACCTCGCACCAAGCGTGTAAATCGGTAAAGTCTTGCTCCGTTCCCGAGGGGCCGTCTAAGGATTTTTCGTCGGCCTTTAACTGCACTAAATAGCCCGAGGCAAATCGCGCCGCCAAACCTAAATGTCGCAAAAGTTGAACCAACAACCACGCCGAGTCCCGACAAGACCCCTTAGCACTTGCCAATGTTTCTTCCGGGCTTTGCACGCCGGGTTCAAGCCGCACCAGGTATTCAATATCCTGTTGCAGCTTTTGGTTGATGGCCACCAAGAAATCGTTAATACGCTGTTTCTTGATATCTACCGCTTTTAGTCGCCGCTCGAATAAAGCACCGCAGCTATCACCAGCCAGTGGATCGGCCTCTAAATAGGGTAGCAATTCCTTTTTAAGCTGATCTGGGTATTTAAACGGAAAATACTCGGCATACTCCTCCACGAAAAAGTCAAACGGGTTAATAACCGTCATATCGGCGATGACTTCGACATCCACCTCGAATTCTTTGCACTTCTCTGGAAAAACCAACCGAGCCAGATAATTGCCAAACGCATCTTGCTGCCAATTGATAAAATGTTCGGCCGGTTTGATGTTTAAACTGTAGCTGTGGATTGGTGTACGGCTATGGGGCGCAGGGCGCAAACGCACCGTATGCGGTGACAAGCTTACCAAGCGATCAAACTTGTAGGTTGTGCGGTGATTAATAGCAACACGAATTGTCATAACCTAGAGCCCTTATTCATAAGTAAACCAGCTGGATGAAACACTCGTATGCACCGACGCTAAATCCAACTGCATATCATTAAGGAAATCCTTCATGGGCTCGCCCAAATCGCTATAATCTAGGCTATTAAGGATTTTATCTTGCATTTTTTCCACCAAACTCAACACCGCCTCGTGTTTAGGCAGTTTAGTTAGACTGTCCTCCAATCGAATCAAACAATGGCTAATGGTGCGCGGAAATGCCTTGTCTTCCAGTATGTAACGCGCTACTTCCGTGCTACTAATAGAGGCGCGCACGGTGCGACGATAACTCTGGGTTGCATCGAGCGAGCGCAATACATGGCCCCAAATAATCTGTTGGCTATTAATCGCACTGACATCTTCAGATACTTGTATCTGCGCCCTAACACCGGCATCTAATATGCGGGTTGTCATATCGGCGCGCTCGATGTTGCGACCCAATTCTAAAAAGCACCAAACGTGATCGCGCGGCATACAGCCGACGATGAGGCCGCGAATCTGCTGGCAGTGTTTAACCACACCGTCGAGAAAATTAAAGCGCTCACTGCGGGCGATGCCGCGCTGAAGATTATCGACCACAAACATGTGCAGCTCATTGATCAACTCCCAGCTTTCAGCGGGAATAACGTCTCGCGTTGTGCGCAAATTTTCCCGTGCATACCTAAGGCTGGAGCACACAGAGGATTGATTGGCCTCATCACCCAATAAAAACTTAACCACATTCCGCTCACTCTGGACATCGTACAATTTGCCAAAGGCCTCTTCGGCGCTATTGATAGTCACCAAGTTGTACCAACCGATGCCTACGCTGCGCGGAAGATCAAACATCAACTGATCGTAAACACTTACCAAGCGCACGGTGTTCTCAATCCGCTCTAAGTAACGCGCTGCCCAATAAACTCGCTCTGCAACTCGTGATAGCATGCTCGACTCCTAATCCACAATCCAAGTATCTTTACTGCCACCACCCTGCGATGAGTTCACCACCAGAGAGCCTTTCTTCATTGCCACCCGCGTTAAGCCGCCCATGGTGACAAAACTATCTTTACCTTGAAGAATAAACGGGCGTAAATCCAAGTGCCGAGGTTCTAATTTGTTTTTACCAACGAACGTTGGCGATGTCGACAGCGCCAACGTAGGCTGAGCGATGTAGTTGCGGGGATTATCTTTAATTAACTGAACAAATTTATCGCGTTCTTTTTTAGTGGAATGCGGCCCCACTAGCATGCCATAGCCGCCCGATTCATTGGCTGGCTTCACCACCAACTTTTCAATGTTGTTAATAACGTACTCGCGCTGCTCATCGTCATAGCACAGGTAAGTTTTCACATTCTTGATAAGCGGTTCTTCTTTTAGATAGTAACGAATAATATCGGGCACAAAGGCATAGATCACCTTGTCATCCGCAACACCGGCACCGGGCGCATTGGCAATAGCCACCTTGCCGCCTGTCCAAGAGCGCATTAATCCCGCTACACCTAGGGTCGACTTTTTATTAAACACCTCTGGGTCGATAAATAAATCATCGATTCGGCGGTAAATAACATCTACACGCTTAAGACCCGAAATGGTTTTCATGTAGACGCAATCGTCATCCTGAACGATCAGGTCAGAACCCTCCACCAACTCGCAGCCCATTTGCTGGGCTAAGAAGGCGTGTTCGAAATAGGCAGAGTTGTAGATACCTGGGGTTAACACCACCACCACAGGCTTGGCGATATTTCGGGGTGACAGGGCCCGCAGGGTATCGATAAGATTGGCGCAGTAGTTATCGACCGCGGCAATGTTAGTTTCCTCGAACAGCTCGGGCAGAACCCGCTTGGAAACAGACCGGTTTTCGAGCATGTAAGACACGCCCGAGGGCACTCGAAGGTTATCCTCTAGGACGTAGAATTCGCCGTCGTGATCGCGCACGAGATCGGTTCCACAAATATGCGCCCACACGCCCAGCGGCGGCGATATACCGATGCACTCCTTGCGAAAATTCTCTGATTGCTCCAACACATAAGCAGGTACAACGCCGTCTTTAATGATCTTTTGGTCATGATAAAGATCATCGATAAACATATTCAGTGCTTTTAGGCGCTGCTTTAATCCGAGCGACGTTTTATCCCACTGTTTTCGGCTAATAGTGCGCGGTACAATATCGAAGGGCCAAGCGCGATCGATATTTTCGCCCTCGGTATACACAGTAAAACTAATTCCCATCTCTTTGATTGTGGCTTCAGCGGCCAGACGGCGGGATTCAACTGCATCCTCAGATAGAGATTTAAAGTAGGAAACTAACTTTCTGGCAGGCTGACGCGCTTTGCCTGGGCTACTCATCACTTCGTCAAAGAAGTCTTGGCAGTTATAGGTATTCCAAATGTCTGTCATAGTCAGCGAATTCCTTATGAGGCGTTAAACTCGACGCACGCCCAACACTAAGTGTTGGCAACCTTTGTCACCGGGTAATAAAACCTACCCAATCGTTTACAGAGCACAATCTGTGCCATCCAACAATACGCAAGATCCCTGTTCAAAAACTGACCTACATCTTAAAGCGCTATAGCGGCGCTTCCATAAGTGCTCGGACGAATGCAAACAATCGCGCGTCACGCATTTTGATCAAACGGTGGCGGTCGCGTCCGCCTCCATAATCAGTTGCACATCGACACTTTGAAACCTTGGGTAGGAACAGGGCCCGAACTGATTAAACACCGCAACGTCAGCAGCGTCGCGGCCGTAACCAACGGCAATATAGCCACCGGAAAGTTTTGGCTGCGAGGCATCAAAGGTGTACCAACGGCCGCCCACAAAAGCTTCAAACCAAGCGTGGAAATCCATGGGGTGCAGCTGGTACAAATAGCCAACCACCAAGCGCGCTGGAATGTTGATACTTCGGCAAAGCGCGATGCCGATATGGGCGAAATCCCGACACACGCCCGATTGCCTTGCATTCACTTCCACCGCGGATATTAATAACCCCGAGGCATCAGAATCGTACCGGGTATTGTCGCGCACCCACTGGGTAATAGCTGATACTTGATCATAGCCAGGCCTACAGCCAGCGGTAACTTGAGTCGCCAAGGCGCAAAATAGATCGGATTCACAATAGCGGCTGGGTAACAGATAGCTTAGCACCGCATCGGGCAATAATTGAATTTCAATAAATTCGGCGCCTGGGGCGCTGTCTGCCCTATCGGCCGTTATGACATCGGAGAGTGTTGTTATGTTGAACGCGCCGGGGGGCGCCACGAGTCGCTGGCACAGATTGCCATAATTATCGGTAAACTCCAGCACGGGCACACTCGGTGCGTGCCGGAAGGCTTCACTTACCACCCATTGCTGAGCGCCGCTACGCGGCCGCAACATAAAAATAAACGGTGTTGCGACAGAGATATCAAAAGCCAGTTCACATCGTGTGCGCAGCAACATAGCAAAATCCAATGGCAGGGAGGGGAAATGTCGCACTGCAACATAATGCAGTGCCGGGAGAATGGCACTGTAATATTAGCGATAGGGTTTCGAACTGCTACTCGAAAACAACACCAGCCTAACACAATAAGTACCTTGGATGAAATTTGGGCTGGTTAAATGATTTTTGCGATCAGGAAGTAACGGAAAATGGTGGGCGATTTATCGGCGTAAAAAACGCAACGAAATAATCAAAAACAAAACAACCTACAAAAAAGGAAACTGATAAGACGCGAGGCTGCGCCGGCAAAGATAATCGCCTATGCCGACACAGCGCGCGGAAGCCGTGAAACTCCTAGCTTAAGCGTTCGAAATTTTAATCGCCTCCAACACTTGCCGAGCCGATACGGGAATTTTGGTGCCGGGGCCGAAGATACCTTTTACCCCAGCCCGATTCAAAAAATCATAATCCTGCTTAGGTATCACACCGCCAACCACCACAATAATATCGTCTGCACCTTGCGCCGTTAACGCCGCTATCAATTCCGGCACTAAGGTTTTGTGACCAGCTGCTTGCGATGACACACCGACAACATGCACATCATTTTCTACGGCTTGGCGCGCCACTTCTTCCGGGGTAGAAAACATGGGCGACAAGTCGATATCAAAACCCACATCGGCAAAGGCGGTAGCAATAACTTTAGCGCCGCGATCGTGACCATCCTGCCCCATTTTGCACACTAACATGCGCGGTCTACGGCCTTCTTTCTCTTCAAAAGCCTCTATGTCTGACTTAATAGCCTGCCAATCCGGGTCATTCTCGTAGGAAGCACCGTAGACACCTGAAATGGTGCGCGCCTGGGCATTGTAGCGACCAAAAATTTCTTCCATAGCGTCTGAAATTTCTCCCACCGTGGCGCGTAAACGGGCAGCCTTAACAGAAAGATCCAGTAGATTACCCTGACCGGTTTTCGCAGCCGCGGTAATATCGGCTAATGCCTGCTTTACCTTTTCATTGTTGCGGCTGGCGCGAATCTGTTGAATGCGTTTGATTTGCGACTCTCTAACCGCAACATTATCTACCTCTAGAATATCTAAATCATCCTCTTTATCCAGGATGTATTTATTTACCCCTACAATGACATCTTCACCGCGATCGATACGGGCCTGCTTTTTCGCCGCCGACTCTTCAATGCGCAACTTAGGTAAGCCCGCTTCGATAGCCTTAGCCATACCGCCACTCTCTTCAATTTCCTCGATCAACTCCCAAGCGCGATCGGCGAGATTTTGCGTTAGCGTTTCCATCATGTAGGAACCGCCCCATGGATCAACCACTTGGGTAATACCGGTTTCCTCTTGAATAATAATCTGGGTGTTGCGCGCAATGCGCGCGGAAAACTCGGTCGGTAAAGCCACCGCTTCATCCAGCGCATTGGTATGTAAAGACTGGGTGCCACCAAACACGGCAGCCATCGCTTCAATGGTAGTGCGCACCACGTTATTGTAGGGATCTTGCTCGGTGAGCGACCAGCCTGAGGTTTGGCTGTGGGTGCGCAACATCGACGACTTTGGATTCTTGGGCGAAAACTCGCTCATGATCTTAGTCCACAACAAACGCCCGGCGCGCAGCTTGGCAATTTCCATGTAAAAATTCATGGAGATGCCCCAGAAAAATGACAGGCGTGGCGCAAAGGCGTCAACATCCAGACCAGCCGCCAACGCCGTGCGTACGTATTCGCGGCCATCAGACAGCGTATAGGCCAACTCTAAAGCCGCATCGGCACCGGCTTCTTGAATGTGATAACCCGAAATGGATATGGAATTAAATTTTGGCATGTGTTCGGAGGTATAACCGATGATATCGCCAATAATTTTCATCGAGGGCGCAGGCGGGTATATGTAGGTATTGCGCACCATAAATTCTTTGAGAATATCGTTCTGAATGGTGCCAGCCAATAGATCTTGGCTCACGCCCTGCTCCTCTGCCGCGACAATATAGTTGGCGAGGATCGGTAATACGGCACCGTTCATGGTCATAGAGACAGACACTTTATCCAACGGAATTTGATCGAAAAGTATTTTCATATCTTCGACCGAATCAATGGCCACACCCGCTTTGCCCACGTCGCCCGATACCCGAGGGTGATCGGAATCGTAACCGCGGTGAGTGGCTAAATCGAAGGCCACCGACACCCCCTGGGCGCCAGACTTTAAATTTTTTCGATAAAACGCATTGGATTCTTCCGCCGTCGAAAACCCAGCATACTGGCGAATTGTCCAAGGCCGGCCAGCGTACATAGTGGCTTGCGGGCCGCGCACATAGGGCGCCAAACCTGGCAGTGTATCGGCGTAGGCCAACTTTTCTACATCGGCCTTGGTATACAGCGGCTTTATATGAATGCCTTCAGGGGTGTGCCACGTCAACTCATCGGGCGTTAACCCTTTTGATTGTTTGGTGGCTAGCGCTTCCCATTCTTTTAATGTGTATTTTTTCTCTGTCATTTTTGCACCTCACGCCTGCCCTGTGGCAAGTCATTCAAATTCTGTTTTCTAGGGTCCGGCCATCCGGGGGCCGGCCATCCGGCTTCTAGCTTCTAGCTTCTAGCTTCTAGCTTCTAGCTTCTAGCTTCTAGCTTCTCAATGCTCATCCATAGGTTGACTCAGTTCAATCAACACACCATCACAACTTTTCGGGTGAATAAATATCACTCTACAATTGTGTGCGCCCACACTGGGCGCCTCAGATAGAAACTGATAGCCCTTAGCCTTGAGGTGAGCGACGTCCGCGTCAATATCATCCGAGCGAAAACAAAGGTGATGTAAGCCGCCGCCGCGCTTTTCCAAGTATCCTGCTATCGGCCCCTCACCATTGAGCGGATGCACCAGTTCTATTTGCGTAGCCGGTAACGGAAAAAAAGCCGTACTGGTTTTCGCGCTCGCCACATCTTCGCGGCCATTGTAGGGCAAACCAAAATCTTCCATAAAACGCTTGATGGCATTATCTAAATCGGGCACGGCAATTGCGATATGATCCAGTGCGGTAATCATCAGTGAGCTCCCCCTAAGGTTGCGAGGAAGGCGTCTGTACCTTGCTTCAAGCGTGCGCGCGCATCGGCACTGGATTCTTCCACACGAATTTCATCCGGTGTAATTTTAAACAAGGGTTGGCCCTTTTTAATAATGGCACCGTCATCAGTCACCAACACTTCGTCAATGGTCCCAGCAAAAGGCGCATTTACCTTATTGAACATTTTCATCACCTCCACGATATACAATGGTTGGCCGGCACTAAAGTGTGTACCCTTCATCACGAATGGCTCCATGCCCGGCGCTTCGCGGGCATAGAACATGCCACCCGTTGGCGCCAGTATTTCGTCAGATTTCGCAGCCGGTGGCGGCACCAAGATTTTCGCCATTGCCTGCTGCAATTTCGGCTCGGTCAGCGACTCAGGGATATGAATACTCAAATCAGCATTGACTGCCAAGTTGAAATAGCCCGTCGACTGACCTAGGAAAGCGGGCAAGTTTAACAACTCCGCGCCAGCCTGATAACCGCGATGCGCCGCCTGAATGGCCTGCCACTGGCTAGGCTCAAACTGTACCGGCGCAGAACTTTCCAATAGCGCATTCAATTCAGAATAGGCCATGGCACCCAGTTTATTTTCTAAACTCTGGTAGAAGTTCAGGGCCTGTTGCAATATTTTATCATCCGACGCCCAAATCATATTTGCCGCAGGTTTCTGGGCGCAATAATCCATATTGAGATAGTGATAGGTTTCTGCCAAGACCTTGATGGGATTCACTCGCCAAATCACCCTGTCATTGGTCAAATCAAAATTCTTCTGGTTCAATGATAACCATCCCGCCAGCAGATGCGGCTCAGCGAGTAATTTCTCAACCGGACGCGCCAACAATAGGTGCTTGCGCTCCAATACTTGGGCCCAGCTTGCATCATCACTAGCAACTTGCTTAATGCGCTGGCGACAAATACTTTGGTAGGCGTAATGTAAATCCACGTTATTGGCTGCCTGCTTCAACAAACCAACTGCGGTTAGGTAGGGCACAATAAATCGCGTGGTTGGTCGCGCGTTAATGTTATTGCCAATAAACCAATTCACCAGGCCGTAGTGAAACTCCAAGTTAGTGGCAAGATCCTTGCCCCGTAACTCGGTCACGCGCAATATTTCGGCGAGGCGCTGATAGCTATCGGCTCGGCCCGCACCGGTTGTTAGCAACAACGCAATATTGGAGTCGTAGGCGCCGGCTAAATGGTATTTGATAAACACATCCGTATCCGGGTTGTGCATGCTAATACCCTGGTCATCCCGAATTTCGCCCGCAACGGGATCGGACCATTTCTCAATAATGCCACCGGCGTGCGGCTGTAGCGCCTGATTGGTCGCGTTAAGTCGCGCCTCCACGGCCGCTTGGCTGCGCAATTGGCGCGTCGGCTTAGGCAAGCGCGGGCCATGGGCGGCGAGCAATACCATGGCTTCCACTAAGGAATCCACTTGGAAAAAGTCCTTGGCGTTGTCCGGGTTGGAAAAGCGCAAGCCGTAGCACAACTCCGTTACTCGGTGCTCCACTTGAATGCGGGTATTCATCTCCATGAAAAAATGCTTATCGCGATCGACAATACACTCGAAGGTGGAAACAGAATCTAAACCCACGGCTTGACCGAAACGCTCGGATTCCTCCTCCATTTTTTGCAGCGTAACGATATCTTGCGCCAGCACTTTCGCTTCATGTTCATTACCAGCGGCTTGCGCTGCCGCAAGCGCGGCTTCGAGATCTTCGGTAATGACCGACACTTCGAGCAATTTCTGTTCGTGCATTTGCAATGAACAATCTCGGCCACCCATGGCCAGCGCCCAATCGCCATTGCCGATCACTTGTATCTCTTGGTGTCGCGTGGTTTCAATGTTCAGCTCAACCAGCACGTTTTTGTTATCGCCCTTGCCGGTGGTTTTGACTTCGTTAAGAATTTCCAGCACAAGGCTAGGCGCCTTGGCTGCAGCCTGTTCAATACGGCTGGGTAGATCACCTTGGTAAGCATCGGGCGAGGCCAAAATACGCTGGCCCTTACCGCCGCCGCCGCCAATAGCCTTTAAGCGAATACGATTACTCGGGTACTCGCGGCTCATCGCCATCACTTGCTCGCGAATGGTTTCACCCAGCTCGGCAATGGAATAAAGATCTATGCCCTTGGCATAACTCGCCGCTAATACAGCGTCGGCAATATCTACCAAGGCAAGACCGTCTGCGGCCAGCTGTTCAACATCAACGGGCAGTTTTTCCTCTGCGGCCAAGTTTTTCAGCGCACTTAGGCTTGGGTATTTTTTGATGAGGGTTAAGGCACTGGCGTTGTCGACGCCCGGGGTAACCGATACACCCACTCGCAATGCGGTGCGCTTGGCTTCATCCTTTAAACCGGCCTGATGCACGGTGCGCGAGCAAGGGCCGATGAAATTTAAGCCAGCGTCTTCCATGGCCTTAACCATATTTTCGTCTTCGGCCATAAAGCCATAGCCGGTAAATATGGCGTTGTAATTATTGGCGCGGGCGATATTAATGATTTGACGAATACGCACCTCGCGCTCGGCCTTATCGGCACCCGAATAATCCGGCACCCGATGTACCCGGTGCGGGTCGGTTAGCTTACGCAACTCCGGCGCCAGTGCATTCTGATAGACGATAGAATCTTTTTCTGACAACAAAATGCCGTAGTGATGAATGCCCATTTCATCGAACACATCCATCGCCTCTTTGCGAATGGGCCCACGGCAAATAATCAGCGGCCGCAAATGTGAACATTCGAAGCTTTGCACCCACGCACTCGTACCTAAGCCTAGGCGTCGATCTTTATGTACTTGTGGATTCGCCAAATAATTATCAGCATCTTTTTTCATTGCTGCAGATCCATGTCTATTTTCGTTCGTCATATTGTTCATGGTTTGTTCAGGCCTCAATGAAATTCGCGCTGTACGCCGTTAAATGGCTCTGCAACGTAATGCCGCAAATGGAACGCCATGTTTTTACACAGCAACGTCCGCAACTCTGAAGGCATAACAATTTGTGAAATGGAACCGAGCGATAAAGCCTCGTTCGGGTTCATCAATTCAGCCTCATAACGCGCTTTCAGCGCCGCCTCCTGCTGCACCTGCCAGGCATTCACTAGTTGTGCATCTTCTCCGTCGCCCAAGCGCTGCGCCACTGCACCGCGAATTTTTTGCAACTCATCTTTGTAGACAAACTCGACCCCAGCCGGGCCCATCACCGCCGCGCGCGTAGACGGCAGGGCCACCACTAAATCGGCACCGGTTGGGTAGTTATTGTAAGACGCGTAGGCACCGCCGAAAGCGTTGCGAATAATCAGCAAGAAGCGCGGCGTGCGCAGGTCGATAATGGCATCTAACATGGCGCGCCCGGCTTGCACTATGCCGTTTTGCTCTTGCTCTTTGCCCGGTAAAAAGCCGGTGGTGTCTTCCATGAAAATCACGGGAATATTGTAGAGGTTGCAAAAGCGAATGAAGCGCGCGTTCTTGTAGGCGGCGGCAATATCAATTTGACCGGACGACACAGCCGAGTTGTTAGCGACAAAACCAATCACATTGCCGCCCATGCGGCCGAGCGCGGTAATGGTATTGCGCGCGCGATCGGCTTGTATTTCCATAAAGTCGCCGTGGTCGCACAGCTGCTGAATAATGATGGTGACATCCAGCGGTGTATTAAAACCGCTAGGCGAGTTAAAGGCTTTTTTCAACAGAATATCGATATCCCAGGTTTTTCTGTCGACCGGATCAGACGTGGCCTGAAAGGGCGCCAACTCGCCGTTGTTGCTAGGCAGGTAATTAAGCAATGCTTTTACTTTGCGCAGCGCCGCCACTTCATCGGGCACGACAAAATCCGTCACGCCACTTTGGCTGTGCACCCCTGGGCCACCCAATTCATCGGGGGTAACGTCTTCGCCTAATACCGATTTGACAACACCGGGCCCGGTTAAGCCAAAAAATGTGTCGTTCGGTTGAATTAAAAAGCTGCCCTGGCGCGGCAAGTAAGATCCGCCGCCGGCATTAAAGCCAAACATACACATGATGGAAGGCACTACACCGCTGATTTTTCGCAGCGCGGTAAAGGCCTCTGCGTAGCCATCTAAGCCACCAACACCGGCGGGCACGTAAGCCCCGGCCGAGTCATTTAAACCCACTAAAGGAATCCGGCGCTTGCCGGCCAATTCAAACAGACGGGCTAACTTTTTGCCGTTAGTGGCATCCATGGAGCCGGCGCGCACGGTGAAATCATGACCGTAAACCGCCACATCGCGCCCGCTGATTTTTACGATGGCGGTAACCAGCGAGGCGCCGTCTAGGTTTTTACCCCAGTTTTGAAATAACACCGTGGGTTCTTCATCGGTCAGCACCGACAGGCGCTCCCAAATGGTCATGCGCTTTTTCGCGTGCTGACGCTGAATGTTGCGCTCGCCTGCAGCCTCACGGGGGCGCTGCATCAGCGCCAGCCCTTGCTTCAAACTGGCCTCATACAAGCCCGGCTCATAAGACGCCTGACCAGGCACACTGAATTCCACTTCGCGCGCCTCATCAAAGGGATTATCCAAGGAGGCAGAGTTTTTCTTAAACAAGTCCATAGCCATACCGGTTTTGTTCTTTACGGGGTAAATGTCGGATGAATGCATCAAAATTGAGCAGTCAAATGATTACGGCGCAATGATATACAATAACGTCTAACGAAAATAAGATTAATAGCGCCATTCATCAGAAGGTGAAAATCGTTAAACTATTGATATATAAAACTTTACATATAAAAAACATAATTTTTTCAGCACATTAATCAATACACAAAATAGACATAAACATCCACGACTTGTACTATTTTGTCACTTAATATGCTCGATAATGTCTACTCATGGCGCTGCGCAAAATATCGCAAATGCCAATCAAGCGGCGCCCGATCTAGCGTCTTGAGGCACTACAAGCCTAGACGCCTAGAGCGAGTCGGGGAAACTGCACCGCGCCACTCAAACCAGGTGCTGTGGGAAGGGGTCGAAATGATGTTTGAGGACTGGCGAGAGAAACTGAAAAATAGGACGGAACCAGCTGTTAGCACCTGGGTAGGCAATTGGCCACCCTGAGTGCCGCGCAGCTAGCGCTGTAAGTGCTCGGGTTCAATCATCGCACCGCGGGCGGCGTGATCGTTGCGATACTCCCTAGGCGTTTTGCCCTGCCACTCTTTAAAGGCGCGAGTAAATGCACGGGGTTCGGAAAAATCTAACAAGCCCGCCACATCGCCAATGGATAATTTGCGATTGCGCAACAATTCCGTGGCTAAATCGCTGCGTAGATTATCCTTGATTTGTTGGTAGCTGATGCCCTCCTCCGTGAGCCGCCTACGCAAGGTCTGCTCGCTAATATTCAAAGATGCCGCCACTTCACCCGCCGTGGGCAAGGACAGAACTTGACCGGGTTTGCCTTGCAGCATTTGATTGATTCGCCCGGTTAAACTCGTGTCTTCGCCGGGGATGGTTAACATATCAATAGGCGCGCGCCGCAAAAAAATACGCAGCTCGCGCCAGCTTTTCACCAACGGCTGGGACAAATAACTGCGGTGAAACACCAAGCGATTGACCTTACTTCTAAGGTGCGTGGGGCAGCGAAATAGGAGCTGAAATTCTTGTGCATCAATCGGCGTGTAATTGATATAGGCGCCCACCAATTTAATCGGTTTGCCGATATACCAGCTGGCAAATCGGTGCCAAATCACATGCCAGTATTCGATATAGAAGTGTTCAAAATCCAATTCAGGGCGTTTGAATACGGTGGTGAGGTAGACGTGCTCGCCCTCGTATTCCAGCGACATCTGCAATTCATCGGTGATTTGATTGTAGAAGCGAATGCCGCGGCGCAAGAGGTCTTCAAGCGTTTCCGCCGTGGATGCCCACTCGGCCATCATGGCAAAGGTACCCAGTTTAATCGGGCGCTCGGTAAAGCCCATAAACTCATCATTGAGTGCCTTGGCAATACCAAAATACAGCTTAGCGACGTGATCCACGTGAATACGCGCTTTCGGGTCTTTTAGCGGGCGCTCGGGAATACGCGCCATCCGCAACAGCGCGCGCGGATCTAAACCCCGAGCTTTAGCACCACCTAAGGCGCTTTTTATGTAATGGGTGCCAATTGTTGCCACGAAAACTCCACCATGGATTAGCCTTGAGCTGAATCATACCGTTTGTGCGACGAAGAGTTTATCAGACGCGCCAGAATCATTGTTTAAAGCTGTAGGCTATTCGTCATGTGTGTGAAATCCAATCTATCCGCCGGCGGTGTCACCTAAAGCTGACGCGAGGCAAGGTGTTTGCAAGCCGCCCCAAAACTCCAACGATGAAGATTGCCAACATGAAACTACATACGCTCTTTCGCACTGCCTGTCTCGGTCTTGGGCTTAGCCTCGGCGCTCTGCTGCTAAGCGGCTGCGCGCACCAAGCCGAAGAGGTCGAGACGGCCCGCCCAGCCGCTAGCTACCTCACCAAAATTGATGCCTTAGAGCGCTCGGCGCGGGTAAGCGATGTGCACTACCGCCTGCACTTGGATCTGCCCGAACAAAACACGCCATTCACCGGCCAAGCGGAGATACAGTTCAACCTGAGCGATGCGAGCAAAGCCCTGACCTTGGATTTTGTCGATGGTAGCGTAGAGAGTGTGCAGGTTAACGGTAAAGCTGTTGCTGTGCAGCACAACGGTTTTTACATCACCCTGCCGGCCAGCGCGCTTAGCACGGGCCTACAAACGGTAAAAATCAATTACTCTCACCCATATCGACGCGATGGCTCGGGCCTACACTGGTCGCAAGATGCAGAAGACGGGGAAGTGTATTTATTCACCCAATTTGAAGACTACCATTTCAACAAGGTGTTCCCCGGCTTCGATCAACCGGATTTGAAAGCCACCTACACCCTAAGCGCAACGGCCCCAGCGCACTGGCAAGTGATCAGCGCCACGCGCGAAACCAGCGTCGAAAATATTTCTGAAACACGCAAGCGCTGGATTTTCCCCGAAACAGCACTATTCTCGACTTACGTTTTCTCACTCCACGCCGGCCCTTATAAAGTTTGGCAAGATAATGATTTTCGCATTCCCTTGCGATTATTTTCTCGCCAGAGCTACCAGGAATACGTCGACGTGGAAGAGTGGTTTAAGGTCACCCGCCAAGGCCTGGATTTTTTCGATAACTACTTTGGCTACCCTTACCCCTTCGAAAAATTTGACCAGCTGCTAGTGCCAGATTTTGTGTTTGGCGCCATGGAGAATGTCGGCGCCGTAACCTTCACCGAAAATTTACAACCACGCCGCGAAAAAACCCGTGCCGACCGCCAGCGCATGGCCGTGGTTGTGATGCACGAGTTAGCCCATCAATGGTTTGGCGACCTAGTCACCATGACCTGGTGGGATGACATTTGGTTAAACGAAAGCTTTGCCGATTTAATGGGCAACTTTGCCACGGCTGAAGCAACGGAATACAAAGAGGCCATGCAAAGCTTTTCCACCAGCCGCAAAAGCTGGGGCTATAGCGAAGATCAATGGATCACAACCCACCCCATAGTTCAAGACATTGCCAATACTGAAATGGTAATGGCCAGCATCGACGGCATCACCTATGCCAAGGGCGCAGCCACATTAATTCAACTCAAGCACCGCATTGGCGAAGCCACCTTTCAGCGCGCCATCGCCGAACACTTTCAGCGCTTCGCTTGGAAAAACGCCCAGCTGTCTGACTTGCTCGCCACATTAAGCGAGGTCTCTGAACAGGATCTATCCGGCTGGAGCCAAGCTTGGCTAGAACAGAGCGGCGTGAATGCGTTGAAGGCAGAGTTCAGTTGTAGCAACAACAAAATTTCGCACTTTTCCGTTATCCAAACACCGGCGAATGTCAGCGGTGCGCTGCGTCAACACAAGCTCGATGCGTTGCTTATTTCAGCCAGTGGACAAAAACAATTGATCGATATAAACGTGGACGGCCCCACCTCCAACCAACCTGCAGCGCTCGGTTTGGCTTGCCCGGCCTTCGTCTTACTGAACGCCTCAGATTTCACCTTCGCCCGTATCTTATTTGATCAAACTTCGGTCGATTATCTTAAAAAACATATTCTGGAGTTTACCGATCCCATACAGCAGGGCTTGATTTGGCGCGCGCTGTGGGAGTCGGTTACCGATGGCGAACTCGCCGCCACTGAGTTTTTAGATTTAGCACTAAGCTTTTTGCCTACCCAAACCAACACCTCGTTAATAGGCACCATTAATGCCAATGTCGACACGGCTTATAGCTATCTTGTACTGCGCACCTTTGTGCGCGATGTCACCGATCAGCAAAGAAAGCAATACCGCAATAAGTTAGAGGCAATGGCTTGGCAAGGCTACCAAACCGATAACCCGGCCTTAAAACGCACTTGGTTTAGGCAGTGGGTTAACTATTTGCACAGCAAATCTCAGCTAGCCAACGCGCAAACCTTATTAGCGCAAAACGCACTCAGCAACGACGATGCTTGGACGCTGGTGGGCAGTCTTGTGCGCGAGCAGGCACCAACGGCATCCACATGGTTGGCTAGCCTAAGCAAGCAAGACCCTGCGGGAAAAATACGCCGCCTCGAAGCCGAAGTACAAGCGCCGGATATCGCCCTAAAACAACAATGGTTAGAGGAAGTGGTCAATCCCAACACCACTTATGCTTTCACCGATTTGCGCGGCATTCTGTTCAACCTATTTCCGCTTGAACAACACGACCTCAACCTCGCCTTACAGGACGACATTATCGCAACCTTGTTAGCGATGACTGGCAAACAAGAACCGGCGCTACAATCGGTATTGGCATCAGCTATCCTGCCACGCCAGTGTTCAACCGAAGGACAAGCGCAATACTTACACATTGCCGATACTGAGGGGCTTGCCAAGTCAGTTCAAAAAGTTGTTCTGAAGAATTCACAGGCCGAGCAGCGCTGTGTAGCCGTGCAACGCAAATTAGATTAGTCTTGCAGACAATCTATTTTTAAATAATAGGGCAGGCACGTATATAAGTGGGCACGTATATATGTGCCTGGCTACTGAAAATTTGATGCTGTTTTCAGTCAGCATGTGGGCAACAGGAAAAATATTTCGGGGACGCATAAATACATCCTTGTAGCTCGACGGCGGCATCCATGCCGCCAACGCCCCGCAATATCTATCCTATTACCCTCGCCCTCCAAATTATGCTAAGGGATTTGTCATTCATCGGGCACCAATAAAGGTGCCTTTCCTGTAAATAGGCGATCAATAGCCATTTTCGCCAAAGGTCGACTTAACAACAGAGGTTAGTATGGGCAACCGTCTTTCGAAAATTTACACCCGCACCGGCGACGACGGCAGCACTGGCTTAGGCGATGGTGTGCGCATCCCCAAATACGATTTGCGCATGCATGCCATTGGCGATGTAGATGAAACCAATTGTGCTATCGGCTTGCTGGTAACCGAGCTACCGGCCGACGACGACTTACAACCTTGGCTGGCGCGCATTCAACATCGGTTATTTGACCTAGGCGGTGAACTTTGTCTGCCCGACTATGAATTAATTAAAATGGAACATGTCACCGAACTCGAACAGTGGCTGGACCAGCTAAACGAAGACTTGCCGATGCTAAAAGATTTTATTTTACCGGGCGGTTCGCGCGCCGCGGCTGTTTGTCATCAGGCTAGGGTGATTAGCCGCCGAGCCGAAAGAGTCATTGCGCAGTTATCGGCGCCAGATAGCGGCAGCCAAATTCCCAACGTGCGCCCAGCACTAAAAAGCTACATCAATCGCTTGTCAGACTTTCTTTTTGTTGCCGCGCGCGTTATCGCAAGACGCAACGGCGGTAGCGAAGTGCTCTGGCAGCATGGCTTATGAAACTGCTCATATTGGGAGCAACCGGTGCGGTGGGCACGGAAGTTTTGCGCCTAGCGCTAGATCATCACGAGATCCATCAGGTGGTGGCGCCAACCCGAAGATCTTTACCTAGCCATAGCAAGTTAATCAATCCGATTACGCCATTTACACCCCTCGATCAAGGCGCTGACTATTGGCGGGTTGATGCAGTCATTTGCGCACTCGGCACCACGATTAAACAGGCCGGCTCAAAGCAGGCCTTCGCTCTGGTGGATCGCGACCTACCTTTGGCCATTGCTAAACTAACTAAGTCGCTCGGCGCCAGCAGTTTCGCACTCAACTCCTCTCTTGGCGCCAAACGCGGTAAAAATTTCTACCTCAATACCAAAGCCGAAGTGGAGGAAGGAATCGCCGAATTGAATTTCAACAGTCTCACAATTGTTCGCCCCTCACTCATTAACGCCAAGCGAACACCACCTCGGCTCGGCGAACAAATCGGGCTTTGCCTCGCAATCATCTTTCAGCCCCTGATTCCCAAACGCTACCGCCCCGTCACCCCCACGGCCATCGCAAAGAGTTTGCTACAAGGCGTTATCACTGCCAAACCCGGCTTCACTATCATTGAGTCTGAGCAGTTGCGGTAATTATTTTTTTCGTTTGAATCCAAATGCCGTTGTTGCCTTGTCTAACCTAATATCCATCAGACAATAAGAGGAAACACCATGAACGAGCTCTGGATACCCATCTTAGGCATATTTGCCGTGTTCGGCGCACCCATAATCATCGTTTGGCTCGCACTTAAGGCCTATAGTCAAAAGCGCGCACTCATGCACGATACCATCAACAAACTGATCGAAAAGGGTCAGCCAGTGCCGGCCGATATGATTAAAGCCTTCGAGGCTAAAAAGCCGATGAACCATGTGCAAGTAAGCGTTATTCTTTTATCTACCGGCATTGGCTTGGGCATTTTTCTCTGGGTGCTAACCAATTTAAAAATTGCCAGCGTGGCGGCTATTCCCTTATGCCTAGGTATCGGATTCTTGATTTTATCCCGGTTAGGCTCGGCTGATCCGAGCGAGGCTGCTAACCCGGCGTGAAAACACCTGCGCAAAATTCTAATCCCTGTTTAAGTCACTGTTTAAATCACTACAGCGAGCTGGTGCGGGAGCACCAGTCTGCGCTGCGCAATACACTGAGGCGCTGGACTGGCTTCGACCACAGCTTGGCCGACGATTTAGCGCAAGAAACCTTTCTGCGCGCCTATCAAAAATTACATCAATTTAACGGTGCAGCACGCTTTAGTACTTGGCTGTATCGCATCGCTTTTACGATTTACCTAAACCATAAAGCCAAACATCCGCAGCCCATGACCAGCCTAGAGGATGTTGGCGATAACCGGCTCGGCGACGACATGCAGCGGGTCAAAACCAGTCACGATATAGAGCGCGCTTTTGCCCAACTGACGGAACCACAGCAGCTCTGCCTGCACCTTTGCTTACAGCGCGAATTCAGTCATAGCGAGGCGGCGGAAATACTCGCGCTTCCGGTAGGCACAGTGAAAACCCACGTGAAGCGCGGCCGCCAACAACTGCAAATTCTGTTAGCCGACTATGACATCAATGCTTCGGAGCTAGCCCATGGATAATCAAGATTGGTTACAGCAACAGCTAAAAAATAGTGAGCGCCCTATTGCTGATGACGGCTTTAGTGACCGAGTGATGACGAAGATTCAACAGGTCAGGGTTGAAACGGTGCGTGAGAAAAAGTCCCAGCGTAGCGTTGAACTATTGGTCCTAGCCTTGGCAGTAGTAGCTGGCTTGACTATCGCGCTGTTTAATTTACCGCTCGCAGGCCTAGATACCTGGTTGACCGCAATTAACACTGAGACGGCACAGATATTCGCGCAAGTGCCGGGGCAAGGAATTATTCCGTTAGCACATGGTTTCGCTTCCACTATTGGTCTTCTCATAATCGCCGGTTGGCTGCTGACAGCCGCGAGTTGCGGTTGGAGCTTAATGCAATTACGCTAAGGCAAATTCATCGTCGGTTTACCCATGCACCTTTCGGAAGCGTTTCACCTATGGCATCACTGCAGCATTTATGGCCGCGCCTTAGCGCAATATTAACCGTCACGGGTTCAAGCAGTACATTATTGGGCAGGGCTGTATTGGGCAGGGCTGTATTAGCCAATGCACTTATGATAAGCACCCTGGGTGTGGCTTTAACGGCCGAGGCTGATCAAGTATCCGAACCGGCTAACGCCAAGCTTGAATTGATGCTCTACGCCGGCGGAGGAAAACAACCACGCTCCGATACGCAGAAAAATACTGCCGTGGGTGTAGACCTGAATTTTTATCGCCATGTATTTACCGATAAGCAAACGCTTTTTATCGGCACAGGTGTCGCCCAACTCACCAGCAACACCGATGCCAACAACCGACTCATGGCCTATTCGATCTACCCACAACTGAATTTGACGCTGCCCAAAATCGGCAGCAGTCAGCCGTATTTTTATGTGCGCACTCTCGGGCCCACTTACTTAAGCGAAACCCAATTAGGTGAGCGCGTGCAAGGCAATCATTTTGTGTTTCAATCGCAATTAGGATTAGGCCTTTATTTTGGTGACAATAACACCTGGCTCGCTAACATCGCCTACCGGCACTATTCAAACGCCAGACTCAGCGCCCCCAATGACGGCATTGATGCGCTAGTATTATTGACCTTAGGTGGGCGCTACTAATTCTGCAGTATCCATTGAAGTTATCATCAAACAACCCAACCCGTGCAAGACATTAATAGCAAGCTCATGACCGCTTTCATTAGCCATTACAGCCTCGCCCCCGTGAATATGCTGCAACTAATCGCTGCATTTACCCTGCTATTTGCCACCGCGCTGTTGTGGCACAAGCCCCGCTTTCGAGGTTTTAGTCTGTTATTGGTGTTAGAAGCGATACTCATGCTATTTAATTTTTCAGAAGAGACCGGCATGTGGCGTCAGCACTATCTCATCACACCGGTATTCAGTTTGTGTACCGGGCCGGCGTTTTATCTGTTCATCCAACATTTAGTCTTCAATCAGCCTTGGCAGGTGCGCGCACTTTGGCATTTCGCGCCGGCTTTTTTAGCTTTGCCCTTTACCGCCTACACCCAAAGTGTGCTGGCGCTCGGCTCGATCAGTTTGCTGGCCTACGGCATTGCCGCCTACTTATTGTTAGTGCGCTATCACCGAGGCGTGCAAGGCATGGAATCCGATACCGGAGCCGTGCAATTAAGTTGGCTAATAAAGATTATGCTGGCCTTCGCTCTGCTTGGCATAAACGATATTGTGCGGCTAAACAGCCAACCCTTTGTCGACTACGCCGCGCGCAATATGTGGTATTTACTGCACCTTACCGGTGTTTTCGCCACCTTTGTGGCAGCAATTTTTCTAGCGCTGCGGCAACCCGCGCTATTCGACCAACTTGGTTATTTCGAAGCCTGTGTGCAAAGCCCAACGCTAGATGAAAACGACTGCGCGCTTGAAAAGCAATTGTTTGAACAAATTGATCAGGTCGTCAAACAACAGGCATTGTTTAAAACACCGCGCCTGTCGCTGCAAAATGTATCCGACAGCACCGGGCTGCTGGTGCGCGACGTCTCCAGTGCCATTAATAAAGGCAGTGGCCATAGCTTTAGTGACTATATCAACGGTCTTCGCGTCGATTACGTGAAAACAACACTTAACCAAACACCCGATCGACGAGGTAATTTACTCACTCTGGCATTGGCCTCGGGTTTTAACTCGAAAACGGCGTTCAACAATGCCTTCAAGCAACATAGCGGCCTAACACCCAGCCAATATCTACAAAGGCTGTCGAAACCACCGGCATAAATCGCGTTCACAATCACGCTTGCGAACGCTCCGAACGGCCGAAAACCCTAGGCTGGCCACTCTTATCAATCCACAGAGGGCCTGCCACCATGTTAGCCACACGCAATTTGTCATCCCCCACAAGCCTGCTGTTAAAACGCGGCTTTATTACCGGCGCCAGCCTGCTAGGGCTCGTCGCGCTATTGATCCTCGGTTCAATACCGGCCGCCTGGCTCGATAGGCCACAAGATTTACCGCCGGTACCGGTCGCAAAAAGCTATGTGTTGGATAACGTTCACACGCTCGATGTTGAGCATGGCAAGCTAAACAGACATCAACAACTGACCATCCGAGCAGGCCGCATTACCGCCATTCAGCCAGCGGGTGCGGCAGCAGACCCAGCACTCACGGTGATTGACGGCGCCGGACGCTATGTCACACCCGGCCTTACCGATATGCATGTGCACCTCTACGATCGCAAAGACCTACTGCTGAACTTGGCCTACGGCGTAACCTCCGTGCGCAACTTACGCGGCCTGCCCATGCACTTGCGCTGGCGCCAGGAGTTACGCCAGCAGCAATGGCTAGGTGCCAATCTTTATACTGCCTCACCAGTACTAGACGGCCCGCGCTATGCCCACGCCCTGCAGCAAGTTGTACGCAGCCCTGATCACGGCCGCGCACTGGTAAAACGCTACAAAGCCATGGGTTACGACCTGATTAAGGCCTACGGTTATTTGCCCGATGACATTCTGCAAGCTGTGCTGGCCGAGGCGAAGGCGTCCAACATCCCAGTGGCCAAACACGGCCCGTTTCAATTTTCCGATTTGCCGGTGCAAGCGTTGGCGGGGCTGCAATCGCTAGAGCATGTGGAAGACATTTTTCAAGGGCCACTGAATTACCAGTTTGATCAAGCGCTACTGCGCACAGCGATCGAGCAGTTGCGGCAAATAGATCCAGTGATTACCCCGACACTGGCCACATTTAATCAGCTCACCGAGATCAGCGATAAAAAATTAGCCTACGTGGAAACCCTACCCCTTGCGCGCTTTAATCGCTTCTTCCGTGAACTCAATGAACTTTACGTCATCAATCGCTGGCTAGATGCTAAGCGCGAGCAGGCGGATTGGAATATCAAAGAGCGAGATTTCTTATTCACCATCGTGCGCGAATTAGACAGCGCCGGTATTCGCCTCCTGGTGGGCTCAGACGCCGGCACGCTCTATCTCACGGCAGGGCTCGCCACCCATGAAGAAATGCAACTGCTGCAACAGGCCGGGCTAAGCCCCGCCCGCGTGATTCAGGCCGCCACCATCAACGCCGCTCGGGCCATGGGTATAGACGCCAACAACGGTAGTATTGCCGTCGGTAAAATCGCCGACTTAGTACTCAGCAGCCACAGCCCGTTAGAAGATGTGACAGGTTTGCAAACGCCCTCGGCAGTCATAAAACAAGGCCATTGGTTGGCGGAGGCCGATCTTGAACGGCTAAAAAAGAGCGGCGAAAACCCATCCCACTGGTACCCGAGTCTGGGCCGCCTGCTCGAGGATATTTTGAGCCGGCTGTTGCACTAATAAACCCGCGCAGAGCGATATAATCGGGTGCGAATAGACACTTCGCCGAGCTAAATTCAACTTGAGCGACGCGGCAAGGCGCTATGGGCGAAGAAAAAGCAACACGAGCGTAAAGCCACAAACTGATGATTAGGTAGAGATACAAAAGCACTGATGCCGGCGCCACCCGCGGCGCCGGATAAGTGGCGCTTAGGAACGAACGTCTTCGCCCATACCAGGTTCATATTGACCTGTAGTCGCCGAGTCATCCGTGCCGGCGGCGGCTAACTTAAATGCCTGTTTATAATCCGGGAACTCAGTGCCCATCCAGCGATCCCACCAAGTGAAGTACAAGCCGTAATTGCCGTTAAATTTTTGATGGTGCAAATCATGATGGGTTGGCGTGGTTAAGGTATTGAGCGGCGTATCGACCCACCACACGGGGTGGAACTCCACACCCGAATGGCCCATGGCATTGCGCAGGATCATCACCGCGAGAAACGCGAAAATAACCGACACATGCAGCGGTAACAAAACAACGATAAGGGGCATAAACAGCGCCATCAATACGGCCTCACCCGGCGCGAAACTGTAGGCAGCCCAAGAGGTTGGCGTGCGCGATAGATGGTGTAAACGGTGCAAGGCTTTAAACAAGCTTTTGTGGTGCATGGCGCGATGCACCCAATAAAAATAAGCATCGTGCGCAATTAACACGAGTGGCAGGCTAAGCAGTGTATAGAGCCAACCGTAAGCCGCTACGTCCATATAGATAAGCGAGTGACCACTTTGCTCGACACGCACCGTAAACAAACCCACCAAGGCATAAACGGCGGTGGTAAGCACAGAGTAGAGAATCTCGCGGCGAATGTCGGCAGCGCTTGCGCGGCGCTTTTGGATGCGCCGCTGCAATGAATACTTTCGAAAGAAAATAAACAACACAATCAACACGGCGCCCACGCCCAATAGGTAGCGCAGGGTATCGATAACGAAGATTGTCAGCCAAAGATCAGCTTCACCTTGCAGCACATTAAGAATCTTGTCCATCATTCAACCTTCGCCTTTGAACGGTCAACTTACTGAGGTTTGCTTGGGCGCGCAAGCGCCAACTGCCCACGTCTACTGTTAAGGGATAACACATCCCTACTGCTGCCCCTAGCCATGTCCCGACAGCATTCTAGGCGACTCGATGCGATCGCCCAAAACTCAGGTCTGAACATCAACAGATATACCCTACTTATCCGTAAGATTTAAACCTAATAAGATGTTCACACCATGCTTGCGAGCCAGCAGTGAATCCTTCCAACCCGGATCTCGGCAAAGGGCCAGCGCGACTCAATTGGGTTTGTGGTGACACAAATCTCCCTATAAACTGCCGGCCCACCCGCTAGCCGAGGCAAGACCATTTTATGGAAGCCCTACTAACCTCAACCCTGACAGTTGCCTTGGCTGAAATTGGCGATAAAACCCAACTGCTATCGCTCTTGCTGGCGGTGCGCTTTCACAATAAGCCGGCCATCATTTTCGGTATTTTGGTCGCCACACTGCTGAATCATGCGGCCTCGGCCTGGTTTGGCACTTGGCTAGGCCAATACCTGCAAAGCGATTGGGGTAATTGGCTCGTGGGCGCTAGCTTTATTGCACTGGGGCTGTGGTTGTTGGTGCCAGATAAGGCCGATGAAGCCGACCACCGCTTCGATCGCTATGGCGCCTTTATGGTGTCGACCGTGTTATTTTTTCTCGCCGAGATTGGCGATAAAACCCAAATAGCCACTATTGCGCTAGCCGCAGAATTTCAACACCTTCTTTGGGTTACCCTCGGCACTACCTTGGGTATGCTGCTGGCCAATGTGCCCGTGGTACTCGCCGGCGAGCGCATCATGAAAATTATTCCCCTTGCAACCGCGCGCATAGTGGCGGCCATTGTATTTGCGTTAGTGGGCATTTGGATCGTGATCTAGGCACGCGTTCGTTGGCAACCCAGCTGCCCTTCTGGCGGAAATTATTTGGGGAGATCAAGTTCACTCCTCGTCTTCCGCGTGGGAGATTTACGATTTTTCTACCGGCGCCTTTATCAGCAACGCCACCGAGTACGGTACCAACGGCACGAATATCTGGGGCGGCCCCATTGCAGGTATTAGCACCAGCGCCAGCTGGATTTACACCGACAACAATTTTGTCGATGCCGACCAAAGTGCGTGGATCAGAACCAGTATCACCATTGCCGATGTACCGGAGCCAGCGCCACTGGCACTATTGTGTTTAGGCTTACTATTCCTCGGTGCGGCTAGACGCAACATTCAACGCTAGAAATTAGCACTAGCCATGCTGGTATAACGTCGACTATTACACACATTCAGTAACTCAAAAAAGCCCAACTAGGTCGCCGTAATTGGGCTTTTTTTTGCCTTACACTTCTACTGGATCAAACAGTCTTTACACATTGCATGCGCTATATCATTAGCAATACCTTGGTTTAAGCCCACACTTTTCGCTAGACCGTAGATTTTGGAGCTAAGACGTGGAATTCAAAATACTATCAAGCACTCAGTGTAACAGCGGATGCAAACGCCGAGGATAGGCGCTGCACTCGCTTTAGATCTGCTCGATCAAATCACCGAGCTAACGCAAGAGCTAGGGAACCTCTGGATAACTCTGGTACCGCTCTGCGTGACCTGTAGCGGTCAGCCGCAAGGCGAGTTTCGCAGCTAATGGCCCTAGCCCTTAGCAAGAAGCTCAACGCAGCGGATGGCCGCTAAAGGCCTCGCCCTACGGGGCTTCCAGCAAATTCCGTGTGCGTTGTTGCGACTTCTCGACAGACCCCGGTATGCCTTCGAAGCCGCGCCTAGCCCACGAAATTTGCTGGAAGCCAGAGCGGCACCAGAGTTATCCAGAGGTTCCCTAAGCCAAAGGTAATGCTGAGCGCCATAACCCATAACCGAAAAGGGCAAGGCTTGGGCCGGTGCCTTTGTCATGGCTGCGCACACCAGTAATGGCATTAGATGCTCCTCGCGCGGATGACAAAAGCGTGCCTGGGGTGCATCGCTCCAGTGATCGAGTCGGTTTAGCCTCGCCTCAGCAGATATAGATGAGTCAACCAAGGTGTGGTTTAACCAAGTGTTAAATTCGGCGCATGCGGCAATAGACTGGGTGGTTTTTTGGGCAAAAAAAGCCGGTAAATTGTGAAAGCTGAAGCCTGAGCCCAACACCAATACATCCGGCGGTAAAACCTCCGCTAATTTCTGGCCAAACATCAAATGCTCGCGCGCCGACAAGCCGCAATCAATGGATAACTCGAGCACTGGAATGTCGGCCTCCGGGTACATCAACATTAAGGGCACAAACACACCGTGATCGAAACCACGGTTTGCATCCAGCCTCAACGCTATATTTTTTGTCGCCAAGGCAGACTGCAATTTAACCGCCAACTCAGGCTCGCCCTTGGCGCCATACTGGTAGCGATAGGTCTGCTCCGGAAAGCCCGAATAATCAAACAACAACGGTGGCTCTGGCTGCGAAGTCACGGCAAAGCCACGGCTCTCCCAATGCGCACTGATCACAATAATAGCGCTGGGGTTGTCCGGTAGCTGCTGCCGCAATTGCGCACAAGCGGCCACTAGTTCTCGGTGATCGGCATCGCCCATCAAGGGCAGAGGCCCACCACCGTGGGATACAAACGCAACAGGAAACGCTAGCTTAGTCATACCACTTACCTGAAATTAGGGCGGCGGGTTTAGGGCAAAGTTGTGGCGGGGCAAAACCCCGCGTGATCTCAGTTGCGCTGGCGATTATCAAGCGCGAAGTGGCCGGCGCCATGAGCGACAATAAACATTAAACCACCGGCGATAGAGAGATTTTTCATGAACATAATCATCTGCATTTGATCGGCGAAATTAGCGTGAAACAGCAAGCCAGAAACCACCGAAAAGCCTGCCAGTGCAAACGCCATTAAACGCGTCTGCCAACCCAAGATCAAAGCCAAACCGGCGCCAACCTCCACCAGAATAACGAGCGGCAACAGCATCCCCGGCACGCCAAAGGCTTCCATATACCCCTGAGTACCGGCATAGGCGCTAATCTTGCCAACGCCTGACATTACAAAAATAAGCGCCAACAGCGCGCGGCCTAAAGGTGAAAAATAACGCGTGAATTGATCCATGATCTTGCTCCAAAATTTAAAGGTTTGCTAAATGGCAATGCCATGCCCTGCAGTGTAGTTATTGCTAAAAGGCAAATAAACAGGCCTAATTACAATTAATAATTGCCAAATATGGAACAATCATGGGGCAGCTTGAGGAGCTTGAAAACTTTGTCCGCATTGCCGAAGCCGGAGGCATTGGCCGTGCCGCAGATCAACTGGGGTTAGCAAAATCGGTGGTGAGCCGGCGCCTAACGGATCTTGAATCCCGTCTAGGTAGCCGCCTAATCGCCCGCACCACCCGTAAATGGCACCTCACCGAAGCTGGCCAACGCTGTTATGAGCAGGCCTTACGGCTACTCGATGCCAGCGCTGAGTTACAGGCAACGGTGAATCAACAAGACCAGCAATTGCGGGGCACCTTGCGCATTGCGGCGCCCCTGTCCTTTGGCGTTGGGCATTTGGCGCCGGTTATCGAACAGTTCACTAAGCTACACCCAGAGCTTGCCATTGAGCTGGATCTCTCCGATCGCTTCGTGAATTTAATCGAGACAGGGGTGGACCTAGCACTGCGCATTGGCGAACTCGCGGACTCAAGCCTAAGAGCGCGCAAATTGGCGCCCATCAGTTTATGTTTAGTCGCGTCGCCGAGTTATCTCGCACACGCGGGCACACCGACCAACCCAGACCAATTAAAACAACACCGGCTTCTGCAATATGCCGGCACCAGCCTCAACTCCCTGTGGCTAACAGGGCCAAATCAAACCCTGCACCAAATAGATTCGGTGGCTAAACTCAAGGCCAACAACGGTGATTTCCTCAATGCCATGGCCGTTCAAGGTTACGGCATCGTCTGCTCACCACGCTTCATCTGCTGGCAAGATATAAAACAAGGCAAGTTGACAGTTTTATTACCTGAGTACACCTTGCCCGAGCGCGCGCTCTACGCTGTTTACCCGTCGAGCCGATTTGTCGCACACAGAGTTAGAACTTTTATCGATTTTCTTGTGGCCTATTTTAGTAAACACTCAGAGTGGGAAAACGAAACGCCTAGCCCGCAACAAAATCAAAGCCGCCCAGGTGGGAATCGCTGAGCGCATATCCATCACCAACACTGCAGCTTTTGCTAACATCGCCAAGCTATCTGACAGCTACTCTTTCAGCCTATAAAAAGCGCTAAAGAACAAAATGCTACTTGCGTACTGATTTCAAGCAACGCTATCATCCAACTCGGCTTATTAGCACCAATAGCGCCGATTTTTTTCAGATGGAACTAAACCACATTTAGCCCAGTGATAATAGAGAGGCTTATGCTGGGTTAAGGCCTAGGCTAATGCCAACCGGGAAGATAAACGACCAATAACTAGCCCGCTATTTGGCTCGTCATCAGCTTCGTTAAGTAACCGCCAACATAATAAATTTCAGCAGAGCGACATCATCGACAGGGACGTAACTTATGCCACAGACTTTAACGCGTATTATATTTTCAATTGTACTTGGCGTTCTCGCCGCGAAGGCCATTGCTCAAGAACCTGCACTAGCTGACTACGGCACACTGCCTGCCATACAAATGTTAGCAATTTCTCCCAGCGGTAACATCATCGCTTTTCGAAAAACGAACAATACCAGCGACCAAGTTATTGTTTATTCTCTAACCCAAAACAAAATGCTCCGCGGTGCCGATGTGTCATCCACACAGCCTAGACGGATGTATTTTATCAGTGATAATGAATTGATATTAGTGGCATCACAGCTGAAACGTCTCTGGGGTTACCGGGATGAGTTCGCCATGAGCACAGCCTTTGTGATGAACGTAAAGTCGGGTGATATTCGCCAACTCCTCACCCCGGGTGATCGCATCTATTTGGGTCAATCAGGTCTCGGTAATATTGTCGGAATTTCACCCGATAAAAAGTACCTCTATATGCCCGCCTTTGTCGGTAAAACAGAGTCAGATCAGTCACCTAACCTGCATTTGATGAAAGTAAAGGTTTCCTCACCAAGGGGGCCCGGCATTATGAAGAAAGGAAGAAACAACAGCGTCGATTATTTTGTAAGCCCAAACGGTGAACTCATCGCTCAAGAAGTCTATTCCAATTCCAGCAATAAACACGAAATTATTGCCAACCAAAACGGCAAATGGGTAACCGTATTCAAAGATGAATCAGAAATTATGCGGGTTAGCTTTACCGGTGTGACACCAGATCAAAAAGCCTTGGTAATGTTAGAAGAAAACCCAAACACTGGCCGCACCATCTATTCCTCACTATCACTTCAAGATGGCGCTATCACCCGCAATTTGTTCGGAAGAGATGACGCCGACGTAGAGTCTGTATTAACCGACATCAACCGTATTGCACATGGCGTCATCTACTCCGGTTTTAATCCTAGCTATAAATTCTTTGACCCAAAAGTCGATAAAAGAATGCAGAGCATTATCGAAAAATTTCCAGATCAGTCGGTTTGGCTAAAAGACTGGAGCGATGATTGGAAGCATCTTGTTATCTACGTAGAAGGCCCGTCTTCATCGGGTAATTTTTATCTGTTCAGCGACGGCGAAGCACCACGCTTTTTAGCCTCGGCGAGACCTAACATTGCAGCAGAGCAAGTCAACCCTATAGGTCGCGTGGCGTTTAAAGCGCGCGACGGTTTAATCATACCGATGCTACTCACCATCCCTCGCAACAAAGCAGGTGATCTGAAAAATTTGCCGGCCATCATGCTACCCCATGGCGGCCCACAAGCTTACGATCGCATTGAATTTGACTGGCTAGCACAAGCCTTCGCAAGCCGTGGCTACTTGGTAATACAGCCACAGTTTAGAGGCTCAGATGGTTTTGGCGCCAAGCATTTAAGCGCCGGTTATGGCGAGTGGGGTCAAAAAATGCAGGACGACCTAACCGATAGCCTAGAATTTCTAATCCGCAAAGGCATTGTGGATAAAACTCGCGTGTGCACGGTAGGCGCTAGTTACGGCGGCTATGCCGCACTGGTCGCGGGGGCTTTCACCCCAGATCTCTACCGCTGTATCGTGTCATTAAATGGTGTTAGCGACCTTCCTGGCATGTTAGATTTCGAGCGCAAGAAGCACGGGAAAAACCATTGGATCGTGTCTTATTTCGAACTCTTTATGGTCAAAGGCGAAGCCACCGACAAGAAACTCGCTGCCCTATCGCCCGTTAACTTTGCTAAGAACTTCACGGCACCGGTTCTTTTAATTCACGGGCAAAATGATGAAACGGTTCCGTTCGAGCAATCGGACGATATGTACGACAACCTAAGATCAGCAAAGAAGGCGGTGCAACTCATAGAATTAAAGGATGAAAACCACCATCTAATGAGCAGTGAGCATCGACTTAACAGCTTAGAGAAAATGGTTGAATTCATTGATCAGCATATCGGTGCTACGCCACTGGTACAGGCCCACTAAACCACTTTCCAACACAGGTAAAAGCGCCGTAAAAGGCGCTTTAATTGACCGAGATCACAACAGCCTCAGCCCTATCGCGCTCTACTATTTACCCCAATATAGGTAAACCGCGGAGACACCATGGCGACCATCAAATTCTTAGGCGCAGCACAGGAAGTCACTGGCTCATGCCACTTAGTGTCCGCTCCTGGCGCCGGTAACATATTGCTAGACTGCGGTATGCATCAAGGCGGTGACGCTATTGAGAGGCTGCCAACTGAACAGTTTCTGTTTGAACCCGCAGAAATAGACGCTTTGGTACTGTCCCACGCCCACTTAGATCACTCAGGCCTGCTGCCCATGCTTGTTCACGCGGGCTTTAACAGCCCTATTTACTGCACCAAAGCAACGGCTGAACTGCTAGAAATCATGTTGGACGATGCAGCTGGCTTGTACATGCGCGACCTAGAAAGAGAAAACATCAAACGTGAGCGCCGTGGCCAACCAGCGGTAGAAGCACTCTACAACCTAGACGATGTGAAAAAGGTTCTCGGCCTATGCCGAGGCATTGCCTATAACCAAGCAACAGAAATAAAGCCCCACATATCCGTAACACTTCATGACGCCGGTCACATCCTCGGTTCGGCTATTGTACAACTAGATATCAATGAGCGCGGCCAGCAAAAACGTGTAGTCTTTTCTGGTGATTTAGGTAAAAAAGATTCGCCCCTGATGAAAGACCCCACACTGCTCACTGAGGCGGATGTTGTGCTCATGGAAAGCACCTATGGCAACCGCGATCACCGCACCATGGATGATTCTATCCTACAGCTTGAACAGGTCTTGCACGAAACCTGGGAAGCCGGTGGCAATGTCCTTATTCCAGCCTTTGCCGTTGGTCGAACACAAGAGTTTCTATTCTATTTAGGAAGAATGCATCAAGAAGGAAAATTGGATGGATGGCAAATTTTTCTAGACAGTCCCATGGCGATAAAAGTCACAAAGGTATACGACCGCTGGCTACATACGATGGATTGTGAAGATGTAAAAGCCTTGTGTGAAAGGGATCGATCGTTTTTGAAAGACTTTTTACCTCGCTTGATAGCTTCGGTGTCATCGGAAGAATCCATGGCCATTAACCGTATTAAAAGTGGTGCACTTATTATCGCTGGCAGCGGCATGTGTACGGGCGGACGCATTCGTCATCATTTCAAACACCGTATTTGGGATAAACGCACCACCATCATCTTTGCCGGTTTCCAGGCGAGGGGGACATTAGGGCGTATGCTGGTGGACGGCATGAAAAAAATAAAACTTTTTGGCGATGAATTTCTGGTACGGGCACGCATTGAAACTATCGGCGGATTTTCAGCCCACGCGGGCCAGGCTGCCTTAGTAAATTGGTCGGCTAACTTCTCAAATCAACCGAAAATATTCTTAGTGCACGGCGAGCCTGAAGCCCAAGATGCACTAGCAGAAAAGCTATATTCCGAGAAGGGCATCAGTGTCACGATTCCTGCGCTTCGTCAAAGTTTTGCATTTTGAGGACCTAGCGCCATGCTAAATTTGTTCGGCTCGCTCGGCTTTTTTTTGCTAGGCATGTGGTTAATGACTGAGGGTTTGAAACTCGCCGGCGGGAGGGCATTAGAACACCTTCTCGGTCGTTGGACTTCGAGTAAAATTCGCGGATTATTAAGTGGTATCGGCATAACAGCTCTGGTGCAGTCTTCAAGCGCCGTTACCGTCGCGGTTATCGGCTTTGTTAATGCCGGCCTCATGAGTTTCCATCAAGCCATGTGGGTTGTATTCGGAAGTAATGTAGGCACAACCTTTACCGCTTGGATAGTCACGCTATTTGGCTTTAGCTTTAAAATTGATGCCTTTGCCTTCCCGCTAATCGGTATTGGTGCGCTGTTACGACTCTTTGCACCTCACGAAAGAGGCAGAGCGTTTGGCATGGCAATAGCCGGCTTTGGGCTTCTTTTTCTCGGCATTGATTTTCTGCAAGTAAATTTTTCATCTTTAGCGCAAACACTTAATATCCAAGAGATATTCAGCCATGCTAACAGCCCTGCACTCATAGCGTTAATCCTGGGCATTGTGCTTACCATTGTTACTCAATCCTCCAGCGCCGCTATTGCTATTATTCTAACAGCGGTAGCCAGCGGAATCTTGAGCCTTGAAGTCGCTGCAGCAACCGTTATTGGTGCCAATGTTGGTACAACATCAACAGCTATCTTAGCAACCTTAGGCGCAACACCGAATGCCAAAAGACTAGCCGCTGCGCACGTAGCCTTCAATCTATTAACCGCTGCCGTTGCATTGGTATTTTTACCGATTTTTTGGTGGCTTGTGACGCAAGCATCAAACGCTACAGGTTTGACCCAGACGCCTATCCTGTTGTTAGCGATATTTCACACAGCCTTTAACTTACTCGGCTTATTATTGATATGGCCCATAGAAAATAACTTGTCGAACTGGCTACTCAATCACTTTCGGGAACCAAACGACTTCACCAAAAGCCCGCATTTAGACACCAATGTCGCTGCCATTCCAGACTTAGCTGTGCGCGCCGTTGCTCTTGAAATTGTCGAGTTGCTTACGATCTCCAAACGTTTTTTAGCAGCAACAGAAACGGCTAAAACAGTGCAAGACATAAAGCATGTAGAAAGTCGCGTTCGACAAATGAATGTTTTTATCAGCACCGCACTAAAATCTGAACTAGCCCAGTCTCAAGGGGAATTACTGGCTGCAGGCTTAAGCGCAGGTCACCACTTAAACTATGGTTGCCGAGCTATGCTCGACATTATTGAACAGAAGCTCGCCATTAAAAATATGGGTGTCCAAGAGATGGAAAGCCTTGATCGCTGGCAAACACAAATACAACACTGGCTAGCATCAACAACAGCACTTAGTGATCACGCAAGTTCGATAGAATTTTCTAAAATAAAATCCGATTATAAAGAATTAAAGCAAGAACTGATTTTATCCGCAGCAAAAAGCCATAGACCAATCGAACTAGTCGATGCGGCACTTACCGAAACAAGCTACATTAGACGGTTCGCAGAGCAACTTATTCAAGTTAGTGCGGCACTGGAAAAACTGCAAGCACACAACAAGAGCCACCAAGATAATAAGCCAGAGTTCGACAGCACGATAAGCCTATAACTCATAAACCCCACCTTAGCGTTGCTTTCGCGTTAAATCTATTCGCGGAAATTTTACACAACGACTATTTTAAGGTTATAAAATATCAAGAAACCAAAAATATTGAACCAAAGAAAACACCAAAGGAAACACCGATTAATTAATCGTAAATAACCTTTATGCAATCCAACACATCTAATCTTGCCTGCCGAAGCCGTAGAATATCAGCGCGCACACTATCACCACGCTTAGACTTAGCCGCCACTTCAATAGCGCTACATAGCTGCTGCATTTGCCTACAACCTAGCTGGCCCGACGAACCTTTGAGAGTATGAGCATGAAACACAATGGCCTCGAAATTATTTTCAGTCACTGCCTGCTCTAGCGCTGCAAGTTGCTTTTCACTCGAGTTTACAAATTGATTTACCAACCAAACCAAGCGGTCAGGCCTACCGCGCACTGAGCGCAGAGCAAAAGCCTTATCCCAAATGGCATACTCCGCTACATCTTCGCGTCCTACAGCTGGGTGTTCAGGAACCTTCTCTGCTATCGCAACCTTGAGCCAGCGGCGCAAAACCGTGGTTAACGTTGCCTCATCAATGGGTTTGCTGACAAAGTCGTTCATGCCAGCATCGAGACACCGCTGCCTATCGCCAGCCATCGCGTTAGCGGTAAGGGCAATAATAACCACGTTTTTGTAATTTTCGCCCGCATCACCGAGACGAATATGTCGCGTCGTCTCATAACCGTCCATTCCCGGCATTAAACAGTCCATCAACACCACATCGTAAAGCGGAACTCCCGACGTTTTCTCCAACGCGTCTAAAGCCTCCAGACCACTAGCCGCCACATCCACACTTAGCCCATAATTTTCGAGCATGAGTGTAGCCACTTCTTGATTAATGGCATTATCTTCAACCAACAGCACTTTAGCACTTCCAGCAACATGTTTTTTTAAGCCTTTATCCGAGTCATCAATTACAACATCATCTTTGCAAAACAATTTTCTCAGGGAAGAAGCGGTCACCGGCTTAGAAATAAAATGATCAAACCCTTGCTCACATAGCTCAATGTAATCAGGCACTCCATGCTGCGAACACATTAACACCCAGCGCTGCCCCAATTCATTTTCACTTACCGAGCGAATGGATTGAACGCTGTTCTTTTCAAGCATCAAGGCATGATCTATCAATACTAAGTCCATTGACGATAACACCTCCTTGGAAACATCGGCCAGAGACTTAATCTGGGTAGCGTGAGCGCCACACTTGTCTAGGTAATCACATAGATTAATATCTAACGCATTATCACCTGAAATAACTAACGCACGCTTTCCTGACAACTCAAGGCAATAGGCCAATTCGTTTCTTTCAGCGCTAGGAAACTTAACATGAAAAGTGAAGATTGAACCCTCATTAAGTTTACTTTCAACCGATATATGTCCACCCATTAACTCACATAATTTCTGAGCTATAACCAAACCCAAGCCTGTACCTTCGAATCGGCGCGTGCTTGAGCTATCCACTTGAGAGAAGGGCTGAAACAAAGCCTGCATCGCGGATTCATCCATACCGATTCCAGTGTCAGACACTGATACTGTTAAAGTATTATCACCCATTCTCATGATCGCTTTAACAACAACACTACCCCGCTCGGTAAACTTAACGGCATTGCTAATTAAATTTAAAAGTATTTGGCGCAATCTATCTTGGTCGCCCGATACTAGAACCGGATCGAGCTCTCGGCAATCTAGAACCAGCGAAAGACCTTTTTCTTCGGCAGACAATGCCGACATCTGAATAACACCATCCAAGGTTTCAGTTAGATCAAAGGTTTCATTGGAAAGCTCCAGCTTACCGGCGTCAACCTTGGAAAAATCCAATACATCATTTATGGTACTCAGCAAGGCGTGAGCACTTTTTAAAGAGATATCTAAATAGTGCTTCTGGCCCTGATCTAAGTGCGTGCGCTTAAGCAGGTGCAACATGCCCATAACACCGTTAATGGGCGTTCTTATTTCATGGCTCATCATTGCCAAAAATTCGCTTTTAACCTTAACCGCTTGCTCAGCTAAATTTTTAGCCAAAATCAATTCTTGTTCGGCTAGCTTTCTATCATTAATATCTTGAAACGAGCCAAAAATACGCACACACCTACCACCGACGAAATCAACCTGACCTGTCGCCACCACCCACAATTCCAGACCCTTGGCAGTAATAACTCGCAACTCTTCGCGGAATTTCTGTCCTGTAGCTATAGCTGACTCAAAACACGCAGTAATTTTTTCTCGATCCACACCCGGTTTATAAAACGTTATTGCAGAATCAACGCCAGGAACAAAGCTCTGATCAACTTGATGAATTTCCTTGGTCATCTCTGACCAGAAAAGCGTTTGATTTTCTAGATCATATTCCCAAGCGCCAATGCGCCCCTGTTTACTCATCGCAGCCAGCATTTGCTCGCGATGCTTCAACTTCCTCTCATTTTCTATATTTTCGCTAATATCCAGACCGACAGCATAGAACCTTCTAGTAAGGAGGTCGAAGCTTGTCTCCCAACTGAGATGACGGTAACTACCATCCGCACAACAAAATCGATTATTTACCTCGATCGATCCACCACCGGTACGTAATGCAAGGGCGGAATTGAGGGTTAGCTCCGCATCATCTGGGTGTATAAAGCTAAGCACAGGCCGGCTTAACATTTCCGCTTCCGTATAACCTAACTTTCTCATATAGGTAGAATTTATCTTTTCAAAATACCCCTGCTCGTTAGAAATTGACATAAATGCTGGCGACATAGTGAAGTATTTTTCAAGCAGCTCCTGAGACTCTTTTAGTCGATTATCGATAATTTTATTACTGGTAATATCTAGGCTAACACCAACAGCCCGCACCGGCATATTGTCATGCCAGGCAACTACGCGACCACTAACCAACAACCAAATCCAAGCACCGTTTTTATGCTGAACTCGCACTTCTATAGGGCTAGCAATAGGCAGGTCTGGGGCAGCCATCGCAAGGTAGTCTTGCACTTTCTGAATATCCTCAGGATGCATACGTTCAAACCATTTACCTTCAAATTTTTGCTCGAGCTCCGACAGGGAAAATCCGATAAGTTGCGCCCAACTTTCATTGACTTGTAATTTATCGAATGGAATATTCCAATCCCAAAAACCAACGCCAGTGCTATCGACCACTAATTGCAATTGTCGCGTCTTTTCTGCAAGCTCTTCGGCTGTTTCGGTTCGCTTCGTCACATCATCAAGCATCACCCAGAAGAGGTTTTTCATGCCGGGCTGATCTATGGCAACGCTGTTAATCTGGACGATCAAGGGCCCCTTGTCTGCGCTGCGTATTCGCCCTTCAATCTTTGTACCGCTGCCCATTCCGAGAAGACTTTGCTGCCAATGCATTGGCGCATCGACAGGTGCTTCGATCAGATCAACAAGTTTTTGTGGGGGTATTTTATCTGGAGCCAAGCCCAACATATCGGCAAATTTTGGGTTTAATTGCAAGATATAACCACTGTTGTTGTCACACAGAGCAATACCCAAGGTGGAACGCAAAAACAAGCCCCTCAACCGCGCCTGCTCTTGCTGGCGCGATCGCTGGGTGTAGATCAAGCCCACTAACGGCGCCAACAACGCCAAAATAACGCAAGCCATCAGCCAGCGCAGCATCACTGTGTTAGAAAATGTTTGCGACCAGCCTAGTGTAGGTGTCGCGGCCAGCTGCCAGGAGCCAGATGGCAGTGTGACCTTTAATAGGATAGGGTTTTGGTTGAAAAGATCTGCTCTGCCAAAGAACACCTCGCCATCGGCTCCCGTACCATCTTGGCCTTTTAACGCCAGCGCTAGGGGCGCTTGAAATAACTGGCTTTCAGCATAAAACTTTTCTAAATCAATCACCGCAGACACCAAGCCCCAAAATTGGCTCTCACCTTCTACGCCATAGGTAAATACAGGTATACGGCCGATAAACCCTTGACCACCCTGGGCCAAATTTACTGGCCCAGCCACAGTAATCAAGCCGGTGTTCTTTGCGCGTTGTGCCGCGGCTTGCTGAGCTGGGTTGGCCGCTAAATTTAATCCAATGGCGGCTTCGTTACCCGCCATTGGGTGCATGAACCGAATAACCATATCGGGCGCGCCGCCCAAGTTGCGCAGCTGGTGTCGCCCCTGAAAGATTTGCTGCGCATAGCGGGAAAATTTTACCTGGGTAATGTCGGGCTCCGCGGCGATGACCGACACTAGCCCGAGCACAGTTTGAATATTGGCGTTGATATTACCTTCGAGACGGGCGCGAACTAAGCTCGCTTGCTGTAGAACCAACGCCCGCTCATTGTCTTGTTCGCGCTCGATACTGAGGCGATCGATTACAAGCGCACCAAGGATCAAAACCACTGACAAGATGACGAGCAGCGCCCAAAGTAGCGGCGCGGGGTCCTTTTTAAAGGAATTCACCAACAATCTAAACTCCACGTGAGGTGAGCAACCGTACCAGTATAGACAGGCATTGGCGTTGTAACCTTGATCTTCTCTCCCTACAATCCTTGCACCAGCCAATGAGTAGAACAGGTTATGGATCAGGCAGACATTCGCGCACAACTCACAGCCCTCATCCAGCAGCCCGACAAACAACAACTTCGAGGCCTGTTAGATCATTGTCATATCGCCGATTTAGCCGATGCCTTGGAGCCATTCAGTCCTGCACAAGCGGCAAATTTGTTAGCCCTGCTCAGCCTGCACCATCACGCCGAAGCCTTCTCCTTCATGCCAGAGGAGCGCCAGGCGGCTATTGCCGCGGTAATGGCACGCAACGATCTCGCCGCGCTGTTTTCGGAGATGGAGTCGGACGAGCGAGCGGATTTATACAACCGTTTGAGTGAAGAGCAGCGCCACGCCGTATTGCCCGGGTTAGCCCAGGCTGAACGCGAAGATGTACGTCGGCTGGCAAGCTACCCAGAGAAGACCGCCGGCGCCTTGATGACCTCGGACTACGCCACCTTGCGCGGCCATTGGACGGTGCATAAGGCATTACTGCGCATTCGCCTCGAAGCGCCGGATAAAGAAACCATTTACCAAGTCTATGTGGTGGATAAGAACCGCATCTTGCAGGGCACCCTGTCGCTCAAACAGCTGATATTAGCCAAGCCAGACGCCATTATTTCGGAGCTTATGCACACCGATGTGGTGAGCGTGGCGGTAGACGAAGATCAGGAGAAGGTCGCTGAGATAGTGCGCCACTACGATCTACTCGCGGTGCCGGTACTGGATGAAGAGCGACAGCTGGTGGGCATCATCACCTACGATGACGCCATGGATGCCTTCGTCGAAGAGGCCACTGAAGATGCACAAAAAAGCGCCTCGGTAGCCACACTCGGCTCGTCTTTCAAAGACATTTCATTAGCGCGACTTTTTACCAAGCGCATTGGCTGGCTGTTACTGCTGGTGTTCGGCTCACTGTTCTCGGGCGCTGGTATCGCCTTCTTTGAAGCCCTGATTGCGCAACATGTGGCTCTGGTTTTCTTTCTGCCCTTATTGGTTGGCAGCGGCGGTAATGCCGGCTCACAGGCAGCGGCCTTGATGGTGCGCGCACTGGCCACCGGCGAGGTTCAAATGAAGGATTGGCTACACTTATTCGGTCGCGAAATACTAGTCGCCGGCGCTCTCGGCTTCACCCTAGCCATTGCCGTTGCCGGTTTGGGTTGGTTGCGCGGCGGCGTAGAGGTAGCAATAGTTGTTGCTGCTGCCATGGTCTGCGTGGTCATGTCCGGCTCGCTGATTGGCCTCTGCCTACCCTTCATTCTGTCGAAAATTAACATGGACCCAGCCACCGCCTCCGGGCCTTTGGTTACCACTATTGTCGATGCCACGGGGGTAATTATTTACCTTGGCTTTGCCAGCTATCTTTTGAGTTAAATGCCCGCTGGCTTTTCGGCTTCACCAGCAAAGACTTTTCAGCGCGCGGTTAAGCACTCACATCAATCGTTAACATTTGCTCCACCAACCACTGCAAACCTTTATCTTTATCGCGCAGGCTGGCCCAGGCCATATCGATTGAAAACCTATCCAAGGCCATTGGCATTTCATACAGAGACAGCGGTAACAAGCGCTGATATTTCTGCGCAAAGCGGCGTGGTAATACCACCACCATGTCCGTCGCTGCTACGAGATGAGATGCCATCATATAATTAGGCGTAATGTAACTTAACTCGCGGCTATAGCCATGCTCTTCCAACCAGGTATCCACCATGCCTTTGGTTTGTGCGCCGCTGACCCACAAATGGCGCAAGGCACAAAAGCCGGGCACATCTAAGGGCTCTGGCAAGCGATTAGTAAGTGCAGACACCAGCACCAGATCTTCCTCTAACCAACGGCGATGGCTAGCTCTGGCGGGAAGATTCAAAAAACGGCCAATAGCCAAATCCACTTGCCCAGATTCCAAGGCTTGCAACGGAAAGTCTCTACCTAAGTCCACCACCCGCAACTTAAGCCCTGGCGCCACCTGCGCTAACAGCGCCGATAAGGACGGCATCAACATATGCTCTACAAAATCGGTCAGGGCCAAGGTAAAAATGTCGCTACTTTGGCTTGGTTCGAAAGCGAGATTGCTATTCAAGCTCGATTCGATTTGGCGTAAAGCTCTGCGTACCGGTTCTTCTAAACTCAACGCCAACGCCGTGGGCTTCATGCCCCCCGCAGTGCGAATCATCACCTCATCATCAAGCTGCGCGCGCAACCGATTTAACGCGTTACTGATCGCCGGCTGGGTGAGCGAAAGTTTGTCTGCCGCTTTGGATACGTTGCGCTCGCGCAACAAGGCATCGAGCACCACCAATAGATTTAAGTCAAAATTTCTTATATTCATAATCGCAATTTAACGTATCACCAAGTTTGATTCCTCATCTGAGCAAAGATTGCCTAGAGTGGTGCCTGTCACTTATACACCGTTATGGGCACCCCATGGAATACCAAGCACCGTTAAAAGATTTTCAGTTCCTGCTCCACAGCCTACTCAATTTCGAACAACATTGCGCGTCACTCGGACTAACGGAGATCAATCGAGCATTAGCCGACGCGATTCTAGAGGAAGGAGCCCGCTACGCCAGCAATGTTGTAGCACCACTTAACAGTGTAGGCGATGAAGAAGAGGCGACGTTCAGTGGCGGTAAAGTCAGTACACCCAGGGGCTTTGCGGCAGCCTATAAAGCCTATTGCGATGCTGGCTGGGCGGCCATGACGGGGCCCGAGGCCTTTGATGGCCAAGGCTTGCCCGCGCTGCTAGCTACGCCCTTTCACGAAATGCTTATGAGTGCCAACCTTGCCTTCCGTATTTATTCGGGCTTAACCGAGGGCGTGGTGTTGGCACTCAATGCCCATGGCAGCGAGTCGCTCAAACAAACCTACTTAGCCAAACTCGTGAGTGGCCAATGGGCCGGCACTATGTGCCTGACCGAACCGCACGCCGGCACCGATCTCGCGCTGCTGCGCACCAGCGCTAAGCGAGGCGAAGATGGCAGCTATAGCATCAGCGGCACAAAAATTTTTATTAGCGGCGGCGAACAAGATTTAAGTGAAAATATTATTCACTTGGTGCTCGCCCGCCTGACGGATGCACCGGCCGGTGTGAAAGGAATCAGCCTATTTTTAGTGCCCAAAATATTACCTACGCGCAATGAGGAAAACACCGTCAGCTGTGGCGCGATAGAGCACAAAATGGGCATCAAAGGCGCCGCAACTTGCGTGATGAATTTCGACGCCGCAGAGGGCTATTTAGTTGGACAAGAAAATCAGGGCTTAGCCTGCATGTTTACCATGATGAACGACGCCCGCTTTCAAGTTGGCCTGCAAGGTTTGGGCATAGCCGCTCAGTCCTACCAGGGTGCGCTGCGTTACGCCCGCGATAGATTGCAATGCCGAGCCCTGTCTGGAACCAAACATCCTGAGCTTGCTGCCGACCCCATTATTATGCACGGCGATGTGCGGCGCATGCTACTCACGCAAAAAGCCTTAGTAGAAGGTAGCAGACTTTTAGGGTTGAAAACCGCCATGGCGCTCGATCTTGAACACAGAGGTGCCAGCCAAGCGATACGCCAACAAGCGGGCGCGCGCGTTGCACTGCTGATTCCCATAGTGAAGGCCTTTTTTACCGATATGAGCATGGAGGTAAGCAATCTAGGCGTGCAAATCTATGGTGGGCATGGCTATATTCGAGAGTGGGGCATGGAGCAACTAGTGCGCGATGGCCGTATCACCCAGCTCTATGAAGGCACCAACGGCATTCAGGCACAGGACCTCGTCAAACGAAAAATCTTAGCGGATGAGGGCGCAGCACTCAGCGAGTTAATACAAGAAATAAGCCGAGATTGCGTTCAATATCAAGCTAACATCGAACTCGCACCACTAGCGAAATCTCTGCACCACTGGCTCGACCACTGGCAGAAAATGGCAAGTTTAATGCACACCAACAGTCTCGAAAATCCAGATTCACTCAGCCTTAACGCTTGTGACTTCCTACACTTTTCAAGCTATATTCTATTGGCGTGGTGCTGGCTGCAACAAGCGCAAACGGCGCACGAAGATTTGGCCAGCTCAGATGTCGACCAAGATTTTCTACAAGGAAAAATTCAATGTGCGCATTTCTATTTTGAACGCATACTGCCTCGCTGCATCAGTTTAATGCAAATTTTATTGAGCAACACGCGCACAACATTGACATTTCAAACCAGCCATTTTTAGGTTCACTATGCAATCCATTAGCTTTTACACCAGCCCAGGCATAGAGATGAAGCCAGGTTTAATTGCCGATTTAGGTCAATTCACGCAACGGCTGAACGCCCAATCCGTGCTAATTATCAGCGATGCAAGTCTGGTCAAATTAGGCTTGGTTAATAAAGCGGAGGCGGCCTTACAGAAAACAGGAACTAGCTACGCATGCTTTAGCGATGTGCAAGCAGATCCAGCGGAAGCAACAGTACTCGCAGCGGTAGCCAAGGCGAAAGCCCTAAACGCGGATGTCATTATCGGGCTAGGCGGTGGCAGCTCAATGGATGTAGCAAAAATTGTGGCCCTGCTCGCCCACCCACAATGCCAGCAAACACTCGCCGACATTTATGGCGTGGACAAAGTGACGGGCCTGCGTTTGCCACTCATTCAAATTCCCACCACCGCGGGCACTGGCTCGGAAGTTACGCCCATTGCCATTATTACCACCGGCAGCACCACCAAGGCTGGTATAGTTTCGAAAAAATTACTGCCTGATATAGCCTTGCTCGATCCAGAATTGACCTTAGGCCTGCCACCTGCCATTACCGCGGCCACAGGTATTGACGCTATGGTGCATGCAATTGAAGCCTTCACCAGCGCGCATAGGAAAAATCCTCTATCCGACATTCTTGCACGCCAGGCACTCGCATTGTTATCAACCCATTTGTTAACCGCGGTAAACAACGGAACCAATTTGGAGGCGCGCGCCGCTATGCTGCTTGGCGCCTGTCTTGCCGGCCAAGCCTTCGCCAATGCACCGGTCGCCGCTGTACATGCACTCGCCTATCCATTGGGTGGGCATTATCATATTCCGCACGGCCTCAGCAATGCGCTAGTGTTGACAGCCGTATTGCGTTTCAACGCCAGCCACGCGCACTTACTCTACGCCCAGCTGGCCGATATTTTTGTCGCTAACCCTGCGCCAGATACTGAGCAGGCGTGTGAGCAATTTATCAACGCGCTAGATGACCTTATTCAAAACACCCAATTAGCCACCCGCCTGCGCGATCTTCACATTAGCCTAGACAGCTTACCCCTATTGGCAGCCGATGCGATGTTGCAACAGCGGTTATTGGTCAACAACCCTAAGCCCATGAGCGAAGCCGACGCGCTAAAAATTTACCAATCGATTTATTGAGCCCAACTATGAGTAAGCCAAACAACCACAAGCCCGACGCCAAGCCTAGCCGCGCGAGCTTTCAACGCTTTCAACCTATCGATACGCGCTGGGCCGATAACGATATTTATGGCCATGTGAATAACGTGACCTACTACGCCTACTTCGACACAGCAGTAAACCAATTTTTAATCAGCGATGGCGGATTAGATATTCACCAAGGCGAATGCATTGCTTTCGTGGTCGACTCACAATGCAGTTACCTACAGCCGCTAAGCTTCCCCGAGAAAATCGAGGTTGGGCTAGCCGTAGCAAAATTGGGGACTAGCTCCATCACCTATCAGCTGGGCATTTTTAAAGAGGGAAAAGATACTTTATGCGCTTACGGTCATTTTGTTCATGTATTCGTCGCCCGGGATAATCAGCGCCCCTGCCCCATACCTGACAGTATTAGGCGCGCGGTTACGCCACTGCTGGAAAGATAAAAAATCAAAGTAATCGCTATCGAGGCAACAAACAGGTAGAGAGCTGTAAGGTCACGAACTAGAGCCAAGTCACTAAGCAATTCAAGTTGATCGTACCGAGGTAGCGATCGGCCACAGCCTGACGCTTTATCTTCAGCGTGGGCGTCAGCAGCCCGCTATCGGCGCTCCATTCCTCTGATGCGATACAGATATTCGACACTCGCTCATGTGGCGCCAATTGGCTATTCATATTAACCAAGCCCTGTCTCAACGTTTGTTCCAGCTGCGCTTTCGGTAGCTTTCTGGCACTAAGATTAGGCACTAAAATTGCCACTGGCTGCGCTAAACCTTGGCCCACCACACATACCTGTTCAAACAATTGCCAAGCATAAAGCTTGTGCTCAATATCGAGTGGATTAACGAATTTTCCCTTGCCGGTTTTAAAGATATCTCCTACCCGGCCGGTTAAAACTAAGCGCCCTTCCTCATCTAAAAAGCCTCTATCACCTGTGTGATACCAACCGTCGTGCAAAACAAGAGAAGACTTTTCTTCATCTTTGTAATAGCCGGCCATTACGCCTGCACTTTTAAAGCACACCTCTCCATCTTCAGTGAAACGCAATTTTACCCCGGGTAAAGGTTTACCAACACAGCCAGGGTCGCATGCCGCATCACTGATATTTAAACAGCCATCAATTAAATTTTCCGTCATACCATAGGCATTTATTAACCGAATCCCAATGGCTTTATACCAACGGTACAATTCTGGTGGTGTTGCCGCTGCACCGGTCGTGATATAGCGTGCCTTGTCTAAGCCCAACAAGCTTTGTAAGCGAAGCTTTTCAGTTTCAGACAATGTATCAACCATTAAATCTGGCTGTGCGTTAAGTAAGTTTTCACGGAACTTTTCCCATAGCCTAGGAACGGCGAAGAAGCCGGTGGGTTTTATTTGACGCATTTCCATAGCAAAGGTTGCTTGCCCAGCAGAAAAAGCCAACTCGGCATTGCCGTACAGCGCTCGCAACGCGATACCCGCGCGCTCAGCAACATGTGCCAGGGGTAAATAAGAGATAAAGCGCTCACGTTCACCGGGTTCGGCTGACGGCAAATACAAGGTACGCCTTTGCACCACGTCGGCAATGGCGCCAATATTATGCATCACTCCTTTTGGGTTTCCCGTCGTACCCGAGGTGTAAATTAGGGTAAACAACTGGGCGCGCGGATAGACAGGCGACTCATTAAACCTGGGCGCCTCCAACAAAATATCGACAAGGGAAATATCACACGGCGTTCGGCAATCTGTTAACCCTATTCGATAGAGGTCTGAGCCAAAAAGTTCGTCGGCCTGCGTCTCATGGGCAAAGCGGCCAATAAACACAAGACTGACTTCGGCATGATCTAAAATGTAACGCCCGGAGTTAAGATCCTGCGCCGCGTAGAGCGGTACGCTAACATGCCCGGCCAACATAATCGCTAAATCGATCACCATCCACTCGGCACAATTAGACGCCACAAGCCCGATGCGCGCGCCAGGCTCTAGCTCGCGCGACGCGATGAAGCCTGCCACTCTCCGCACCATTTCGGAAACTTCAGACCAGGTGTAATCCAACCATTGGCCATTGCGCGATTGCCTTAGAAACACAGCATCACTGGCGACTTTTTCCCAGTGATAGAATTTCTCTAAGGGTGTGGGTGCCAACTCAATTGCCAACGCCATATTATTCACCTAGGTTGTACTGACTTGCACGAATTTGATCGCTGATAAGATGTTTAGCGCCAAAGAAGAAACACAAAGCACCCGCTAATACACCGCCACACACCATCACTAACAGTGCGGTTCGCAACGCTTGCTCTTGTAATGTGGGCTGCAAAATATCGCTCAAGATGCCGATAGCAACAGGGCCGACACCTAAGCCAATGATATTAATAACCAGAAATAGCAGAGCCGATGCCATAGCCCGCATTCGATTCGGTGCCAGCCGATGAATCGTTGCCAAGGACGGCCCTAAATATATGGAAATAACACTGGCGGGAAATATGTAAATCAGCAGCGTGGATAGCTTTTCCGACAGTACGAATGTTAAAAATAAAAATGGCAGCGCTAAGGCTAGGGATAAAGCTGGCAACCAAAGCACCCAACGCCCATCGCGCTTACTTAATACATCCGCTAAGTAGCCGCCAAAGAACGTGCCTAACCCACCGCCAACACCGGCTATAAGCGCCAGCCAAACGCCCAGTTCTGCCGTGCCCATGCCGTGACTTCGAATTAAAAAAGATGGCATCCAGTTCGCCAAACCATAGCCACCCACACTGGTTAAAGCGCAGGCAAAAACCAACCAACGCGCACTTTTGAAAGACCACAGATACTCAAACACCTGAGCCAGAGGAACTAATTTTTCACCCGATGCAATTATCGCTTTCTGGCTTCCTGTATCTGAAAATCCACGCAGGGGCTCACGCACAGTTAGACGAAGCCAGACAGCTAAAATTATCCCCGGAGCACCAACCGCCATCAGCGCAACGCGCCAGCCATAGACTTCGTTAAGCCAGCCGCCCGCTATAAATCCAATTAAAATGCCAAAATTCACACCCAGTGAATAAGTTCCCATGGCAGTGGCTCGTTGCGCAGGCGGAAAAATATCCGAGATCATGGAGTGGGCTGGAGGGCTACAACCAGCCTCGCCAACACCCACGCCAATGCGAGCGAGCAACAACTGCGTATAATTTTGAGCCATGCCACAAAATACAGTCATGAGGCTCCATACGGCGAGCGCTAAAGCCACGATGTTACGGCGTACACCCGCGTCGGCCCAACGCGCAATGGGCAAGCCAAAGCCGACATAAAAAGCGGCAAAAGCAAGTCCATTCAAGAGACCTAACTGAGTATCCGATAAACCAAATTCCAGTTTAATTGGGTCTTGCAATATGGCGATAATTTGCCGGTCGACAAAGTTAAATACATAGGTCAAGGTCAACATCGCCAACACATAACTGCGATAACGAGGGGTGTCATAGGGGTTAATTACACTTAATGACGGATTCTCGCCTGATAGCGGGATGTTCATACTCACCTCTTTATTATTCAAATTCTTAGAACAAAACAGCCTGTATTACTTGCGATTTCGACCGTACTGCTCATGGCTGGAGACCCAGTCTCCCGCCAACACCGCGCTGCCAAGAGAGATATCGCCAGCAAGCACCACCGCCGCTATTATTTCTGCAAACTTGTCAGCTTTGCCGGCGCCGTAACAATCCATTATTTCCAAACATTCGCGCTGCCCAGGCAACGCAGTGCCGCCACCATAGGTGCCACAAATAACCGCTGGTAGCGTAACCGACCAATAGTAATCGCCATTGTCCAATAGCTGACTATGGGTAATGCCGGCATGAGACTCGGCAACATTCGCTTCGTCTTGGCCGGTTGCAATAAATAACGCAGCAATACCGTTCGCCGAGTGCGGGCCATTATAAATAGATCCGGCCTGAAAACTGCCGGTGTTGGAAATTTGTCGAGCCCGAAAAAGTGTCGCGGTATCCACACCAAGCAGGCGCTTTGCCACATCATTTTTTATAACAACTTCAGCAATAACACGTTTCCCACGGGTGCGAATTAAATTCATCGCGGAATGCTTTTTATCGGTATCAACTGAACCGGAGAGCAAGTATTTCAATGACAATGGACAATTTTCAACAATCCACTCACAGGCGGCGAACGTAGCCTTACCGGTCATGTTTTGCCCGGCGGCATCACCGGTGGTGTAATTGAATCGGGTATAAATCATATTACCGACAGCGTATTGCTCTACCTCAAATAACTTGCCGCTTCGGGTGGTGGATTCAGCCACAGACTTTATTCGCTGAAAATTTTCCGCCAACCAAGCGCTAAACCGCTTAGCGACATGTACATCCCCAAGCAGAAATACGGGCGCTCTTTGCATGGCGTGACGGGTCACCGCCGTTTTACAACCACCACATTCTGAGATAACCCGCATGCCGCGGCTGTAGCTTGCGACCAGTGTTCCCTCGGTGGTCGCTAGTGGGATATAGAAATCACCCTGAGCGGCTTCACCCTGGATTTTTAACGGTCCAGCAACACCCAAAGGCATTTGTAAAGTGCCGATGAAATTTTCGATGTTACCGTTAACCAAATTAGGATCGAGACTGTAATTTCCAACTGCCGACAACGGCACACCGGTTTTAGCGCGTAAAAACTCCCGCCGTTCAGTGGCTTGATCAAGGCTATAGTCGTTTATACTGGAGCGAGGAATACTTGGGGCACGAGACATACAAAAACCTTCAACTCGAATGACAGAATTCAAGTGTGTTAGGTTAAGTCGCGTAATATTTTTTGGTTATTCCAAAATGGACAACTGATTTTACTTATTTTGCCAATCAGTAAAACTGTATCTGACGAAAATCCTGCGGTGTTTTTCCCGTCCAACGGCGAAATGCTCGGGTAAAGTTACTCGAACTTGAGAAGCCTAATAGGAAGCTTATATCGCCCAAGGAAAGGCTATTATCCAACATATACTCGCGCGCCAAGCGCTGCCTGACAGCCTCAACTTCCAGGCGAAAGCTGGAATTTTCAGCCTCCAGCTTCCTGTGCAATGTGCGCGAGCTCATATGAAGAAGATCGGCCACTCGCTCTAAGGTGGCCTCACCTTGCGGCATCAAATTGACAATCATATCTTGCACACGATGCTGTAGATCTGCATTTTTTAACTCGAGCTTGGCCAAATAATCTTGGGCTAACTTCTCCGTCGCGTTTGCCATTTCTCTATTGCAGCCAGGAATAGCAACATCGACATCGGAGCGCTTATACCAAGCCCGACTCAACGGGTGGCCAAAGGTTACCGGACAGCGAAACAGCGCCAGGTATGGCGCCTCATCGTCAGGTTGGGCTCGAGTAAGCTCGAGCTTTACCATGGAAAAATCTGATTTGTAATGGGACCGGCTGAGGGTGATCATGGCGGCATACACCGCATCTTGTGCATAATCCGATGCTGCGCTTCGACCACCTTCATGCCTTAAACGACTGGTGGTAATGAGATATTCATGGGTCTCTTCCACTGAAATATCGACCGCGTTGGTGAATACGTGCATGTAACGCACCAAGCAGTTGAAATGATCGCGAATGGTGCAACAACTCCAGAGTGCGACACCTAGAGCGCTGAAGGTCATGGGGGTTACGAATGTGCCCGCTTTTAAGCCAAAGGTTTTATCGCCAGTTTGCGCCACTGCCGCATGCCAAAGTTGCGCCATAATAACAACCGGCAACCGATAATTGGGATCGGAAGCCTTTGCATAATCAACGCCTTGCTCCGTTAAAAACGCCGGCGCATCTATATTATAGCTAGATAACGCACTGGCAAATAACGTCAACCAGCAACCAATAACATCTGGACCATTAGCCATGAGAATCCCGGTATTTATCAGTGTCTGTGATAAGGCTTATTCGCAGACTTTATAATGTTTTTATTCCCGCTCTTCAGCCTGAGTCTAACACACACATAACGGCTACTCGCAATGCATCGCTGGCAAAAAAAGCTAACGTAATTGGCGCCCTAGGAATAACGCTCCGTTGACCATAATGCATAGCATCTATTTGTCTGACTCAATCAGACGGGGCTTTAAAACACTAAAAATTGCACCCCATTGGAGAGCACAATAATGAGATCAATGAAAGAGCATCACCCAGGTTCATCCAGACGTCTACCCTTAACCAGCATTGCGTTGGGAGTCTGTCTTGCTGCAAGCCATTCCACCCTGACTGTCGCGCAAGAAACAAAGCGATCAGTTAGCTCAACATTACTCGAAGAGATAGTCGTAACCGCGCGCAAAAAAGCGGAAAGCGCACAAGACGCGCCGCTCTCTGTGGCGGCCATTGGCGAGCAACAGTTGCAGGCGTTAAAAGTGCGAAATCTAACTAGCCTGTCCGTGGGGCTACCCAATGTTGCAATGGACGACGCAGGCACAACCAAGGGCACCGCAAACTTCTCTATTCGCGGCTTAGGTATTAATAGTTCAATTCCTTCTATTGACCCAACCGTTGGCATCTTTGTTGACGGTGTTTATATGGGCGTAAACAACGGCATTATTTTCGATACCTTCGATTTAGCCAGCATCGAAATATTGCGCGGGCCGCAAGGTATTTTATTCGGCCGTAATGTCACGGGCGGCGCTGTATTGATTAACACCAAAAAGCCAACCCAGGAAACAGAAGCAACCGTTCGGACGGCGGTTGAAGGCGGCGGCGAAAAACCCAACGCCTATCTCATGGCAAGCGTGAGCGGTGGCTTAACGGATACCCTTGCCGGCAAACTGGTTGCCTACTATAACGACGATCAAGGCTGGTTTAAAAATAGCTACAACGACGAAGCTTTCGGTGGTTCTGAAACCAAAATGGCTCGCGTAGTACTGGCATGGGAACCCAACGAAAACCTGGACGCAACACTTCGCTATGAACACTATGAATTGGATGCTAGCGGTCCCGCTGCTCAAAGTCATACCAACGGCAGCGGCGTTGATGGGAGCTGGGGTAACTTCGACCGCGATGAACACGACTTCTCCGTGAACGAAGAGGGTTTCTATTTAGTCGATTCTGATCTAGCAAGTTTGGAAGTCAACTGGGAAGTAGGCATAGGCACTCTGACAAACATTGCCGGCTGGCGTCAATCATCTGCGCCCTCGCGAGGCGATATTGATGCATCGCCACTCTCATTGTTTCACTCGGATGCAGCGCTGGATGCAGAGCAGTTTAGTAACGAGCTACGCTACAACGCACAGGTTAACGAGAACTTGGAGGTAACTACGGGTATCTATTACTTCACCAACGAACTTAACTACCACGAGAGCCGCAGCTATCTGAATGGCGCCAGCACACTCGACGGTGGCGGTAACTACACAGTGGAAACCGCCGCGCTCTTCTTAGCCGCAGATTACTCCCTCACTGAAAGTCTACTATTAACCTTAGGCGGCCGCTATACAGAAGAAAAGAAAGAAGCCGAAATTGCAACACTTATCCTAAACAGCAATAGCCCCTGTAACGTCTTGGAAAATACCTGCACCTTAGATTTTATCGACGATAAAACATGGTCAAGTTTTTCACCAAAAATAGGCCTAACTTATTTTATTTCAGCCGATACCATGGTTTACACAAGCCTAACTCGCGGCCAGCGGTCGGGCGGCTATAACTTGCGAAACGCCTCTATTACAGAGGCTCCTGGTCCCTTCGATGAAGAAACTGTCGATAGCTTTGAAATTGGCTTTAAATCCGACCTAGACAACAAGCTGCGTATTAACGGTGCTGTCTTCTATAATCGAATCTCCGATATGCAAAGAGAAATCAATTTGTCAGATCCCTTTGCCGGCGTTGTTCAAGTTATTCGCAACACAGCTGATGCAACAATCATGGGCTTGGAGCTCGATGGCACCTATGCATTGACACAAAATCTGGTTTTAAATGCCTCCGTTGGCTTAACTGACGCCGGCTACGATAAGCTTTTCTATGACTTAAATGGCGACGGAATTATCGATGACGCTGATAAATCATTGGATTTACCACGAGCCGCAAAACTTACCTATAGCATCGGAATCAACCACGATTTAGGTTTAGGCAATTGGGGTTATATGTCATCGAGACTTAGCTTTGGCTTCCGCGATGCATCGGCCTATACCGACAATAATCTCGGCACCATCAATGAACAGGAAATTCTCAATGCGGGCATCGACTTCCACAGTAACGATGAACACTGGGTGTTAGGTCTATACGCTAACAACTTACTCAATAGCGTCAACCACGGCGGTGACACCCAGCTACCAGCCGTCTTAGGCCCTGTTCCACTAGGCGGCAGTTTCGCGCCACTCAACAAGGGGCGAACCTACGGAGTAGACTTGACCTATAACTTTTAAGTCAATACTCGCTTGGTGTTTTACCGGTCGCTCTCCGGCGATCGGCTCTCTCGGCAGGAGCACGGTTTGATTCCTGCCATGCATAGTTAAGTCACTATGCAGTTGCCGCCATTCCTATGGCGGCTTTTTTATATGCGCAGAAAACGCAGATAACTAATAGCCCTCACTCAAGTATCTATGTCAATAAAAGATCGAGCAGCGGCAACACCCATTGCAATTGCCTGACGGCTTAAGGCGATGGGAAGCAGGAGATCGAAACCGTGCACAGTAGACGCATGGAAAACACTTTCGACTTGAATACCAGCATCGCTTAAGCGCTTAGCAAATACCTCTGCCTCATCACACAGCGGATCAAATTCACAGCGCGAAATATAAGTCGCCGGTAGCCCCGTTAAGTCACTCGCCATTGCCGGCGAAGCGTAATAGCTCACCTGGGTAGCCGACATTTCTGCTGGGGTAAGGTTGAGATACTGCCGCCACATATCCCGACAATTTTTCCCTGTCCATACAGGTGCGTCAGCATTCTTATACATCGAAGGTGTTACACAGCGATAATCCAGTACAGGATAAAAAAGAAGTTGACCTGCCAGGGCGAGACCATGTTCATCTCGGACTTTCAACGCGATGGCAGGCGCCAAATTTCCCCAGAGCTCGAGCCTGCTATAAATTTTTTTTCGGATTTAAGGCGTTATGCTTAACTTGCCAGCGAAAAGGCAGTAACTGACAGCGCTCACTTGACCATTAGATAATTAAAAACCGTCAACAAGCCAATTAATATCGGTTGATGAATCAAATACACCAATAAACTGTGCTTGCCCGGCCACGCCTGCCAGCGTTTAAGTTTGATCATGCCTAGCGGGTCGCGCGCCAACCACCTGCTATGGCCTAAAAATATTCCCAAGCACACAACACCGAACCAGGGAATAATCGGGACAAAATCGTTGGCATAGCTTGGCAACCATTGGCCAATATAGATAAATGGCCAACGACTGCTAATCCACCCCATATTAAAGGCCGCGATAAACAGCAGGCCAAACCACAGGGCCACTTGCGGGCGGCGCGCTAAAGGTAGGGCGAGAAGGCTTGCCAAGGCAATAAAATGCAGCACGCCAAAGTAGATCCAGTTTTTCGGAAACATCACCAAAGACATAGCCGTCACCAGCGCCGCGCCAACTGACACTTGCATGAATCTGCGCAAGAAGCCTCGCCACTGGGTTTGCTTCCCATGCACATAGGCCAAGCCAATACCAACGCAGATAAAAAACAAAGTTAAGATGACATAGCGAAACTGCTTCCAACCGGCGCCGTCGGGAATATCCCAGGCCACATAACCGAAGCTGCGCAGATCGTAAATAAAATGAAAGACCACCATTAACACGATGGCCAAGGTTCTTATTAAATCAACAGTGACATTTCGATTTTTCATTATGAACCGCTCTATTCACTTTTTGCTTTTTGCTTTTTGCTTGCTGCTTGCTGCTTGCCGCTTGCCGCTTGCCGCTTGCCGCTTGCCGCTTGCCGCTTGCCGCTTGCCGCTTGCCGCTTGCCGCTAATCATATTCTAATTCGCGCTTGCGCCACATTAGATAGACAACAGGCAAGACAAACAAAGTTAATAACACAGAGCTCACCATACCACCCACCATGGGCGCTGCAAGTCGGCTCATGATCTCTGAGCCTGTGCCGCTTCCGTAGAGGATGGGCACTAAACCAATAATGGTAGCCGCCGCTGTCATCAGTTTTGGCCGCAAACGCAGCGCAGCCCCTTCAATTACAGCCTCGGTGAGCTTTTGCAAACTGGGCCGCTCTGTCTGTTGACGCAATTGCGCCCAAGCTTGATCCAGATACACCAACATAATGACGCCGGTTTCAACAGCAACACCCGCGAGCGCAATCATACCCACCCCCACCGCCACCGACAGATCGAAACCTAAGCCGTAGATAAACCATAAACTACCCACCAGCGCCAAGGGCAGTGTGCCCATCAGCATAGCCACTTGGGTGAGATTGCGAAAACAGAGGTAGAGCAAAATGACGATGATAACCAGCGTTAAGGGTATCAGATATTTCAGTTTATCTTTGGCCCGCTCTAGATATTGGTATTGACCCGCCCAGGTGAGGGAATAGCCTGGCGGCAAGATTAAATTATCGTCCAATAATGTTTGACCGGCTTGCACATAACTGCCTACGTCCACGTCGTCTATGTCGATAAAAGTCCATCCATTCAGGCGCGCATTCTCACTTTTAATACCGGCCGCGCCCTCTTCAATCACGATATCGGCAATATCGCCAAGGGTGATGTGCTGACCACCTGGGGTGACAATAGGCAGCAAGGCAAGCTGCTCGGGTGAATCCCGATACTGTTGCGGATAGCGCAGATTAATCGGGTAACGCTCTTGGCCTTCCACTGTTTCGCTAACGTTGCGACCACCCACGGCCGTGCCAATAACTTGCTGCACGTCGCCTATATTCAAGCCAAACCGCGCCGCTTTTTCGCGCTGTATTTGTAGCGATATATAGCGCCCGTTGGCGGCTCGTTCTGAATAAACCGACAGGGTACCGGGCAGTTTTTCAAGCAGGGTTTCTAGCTGCGCGCCAATACCCTGTATCACCGCTAAATCCGGCCCTGCCACTTTAATACCAACCGGGGTTTTTATGCCGGTGGCGAGCATATCGATGCGGGTCTTTATCGGCATGACCCAGGCATTGGTCACGCCGGGGAACGACACTAGCGCATTGAGTTCTTGCTTCAGCGATTCCAGTGTCACGCCCGGGCGCCATTGTGCCTTCGGCTTTAGCTGAATGAAGGTTTCAATCATCGTCAGCGGGGCCGGATCAGTGGCAGTATCGGCGCGCCCCACTTTACCAAATACAGTTTCAACCTCTGGTAAGGTTTTAATGAGTTTATCGGTTTGCTGCAACAGCTCGCGCGCCTTACCGATAGAAATACTTTCGTAAGTGGTGGGCATATACATCAAGTCGCCCTCATCCAAGGCCGGCATAAATTCACTGCCCAATTTTTGCAGTGGCCAAATACTGGTGAGAACCAAAATGCCCGCGCACAGCAAGGTGGCCTTAGGAAAGCGCAGCACGAAGGTTAACAGCGGCAAATAGCCAGCGAGGAAAAAACGGTTCACCGGGTTTTGCGACTCTGATTTAACCTTGCCGCGAACAAAATAGCCCATCAGTACCGGCACCAAGGTAATGGCGAGTGCAGCACTGGCCGCCATGGCATAGGTTTTGGTAAACGCCAGCGGTGCAAAAAGTCGCCCCTCTTGCGCCTCTAAGGTAAACACGGGAATAAAACTCACGGTAATAATCAGCAAGCTAAAAAATAGCGCCGGCCCAACTTCCACCGCGCTATCGATAACCACCTGCCAACGGTTTTTATCGGTTAAGGGGGTTTTCTCCATGTGCTTGTGCATGTTTTCGATTAGCACAATAGCGCCATCGATCATCGCGCCAATGGCAATGGCGATGCCGCCTAAGGACATGATATTGGCGTTCAAACCTTGCAGGTGCATGATGATAAATGCCACCAGTATGCCAACCGGTAAGCTCACCATGGCCACGATGGAGGAACGCACATGCAACAAAAAGATCATACACACCAAGGCCACCATGGCGAGCTCTTCGGCGAGTTTATGCCAAAGATTATTCACCGCGCGGTGAATCAGTGCGGATCGGTCGTAAACGGTGACCACTTCTACGCCCTCGGGCAAACTCGATGATAATGCGGCTAAACGCGCCTTGACCTGATCGATAGTGGTCAGCGCATTTTCACCGAAGCGCATGGCAACGATACCGCCTACGGTTTCACCCTCGCCATTAAGCTCCGCCACACCGCGACGCATATCAGGGCCCAGCTGAATGTCGGCAACGTCGCGCAATAATACCGGTACGCCCTTGCTATTGACGGTGAGCGGTATGGTTTCCAAGTCTTGCAAGTTGGAAATATAACCGGTGGCGCGCAACATATATTCCGCTTCGGCCATTTCAATAACCGACGCACCTACCTCTTGATTGCCGCGCTCTATGGCCGCCTGCACCATAGCCAGCGGTATACCAAAGGCGCGTAGCTTTTGCGGATCGACCTGCACCTGATATTGCCGCACCATACCGCCCACGGTGGCGACCTCAGCAACACCGGGTAGCGATTGCAATTCAAATTTTAAAAACCAGTCTTGTAAACTGCGCAATTGGCTCAAATCGTGCTGGCCAGTTGGGTCGACCAAGGCATAGATAAATACCCAACCCACGCCGGTGGCGTCGGGCCCGAGCTGTGGTGTGGCTCCAGCCGGCAAGCGCGGCGCCACTTGGCTTAAATATTCCAGAACGCGGGACCTCGCCCAATACAGATCGGTGTTTTCTTTGAAGATGACATATACATAGGAGTCGCCAAAAAAAGAAAAACCGCGCACGGTTTCCGCGCCTGGTACCGACAATAACGCGGTGGTGAGTGGATAGGTCACCTGATCTTGCACCACCTGTGGTGCTTGCCCCGGATAGCTGGTTTTAACGATGACTTGAATATCGGATAAATCCGGAATCGCATCAACGGGCGTATGGCGCACCGCATAAAAGCCGGCGCCAACAATGACAAAGGTAGCCAACAACACCAAAAACCGGTTAGCGACCGACCAACGAATAGTTGCAGCGATCATAGCTGGCCCCCGTGCTGGTGCGCGCTGTGATCCATCGGCGTCGGTATTTCGCGCTGGCTCGACACAATTTTTTGTAGAATAAACTCACCTTCGTTGACTAAAAATTGAAAGCGGATTTTTTGTCCCGCTTTAAGCGCAGTAATATCAATGTCATCCGCGACACGGAAATTGACGGTCGCCGCCGGTCGGTTCCATTTTTTTATGGCAGCGCGGCTGATATTGGCAATGCGTGTTTTGCTATTGAGATGATTCACGGTGCCGTCCACTTCGGCAAGGTTGGCACTCATGAGTTGGTCGGAGGTTTCACTGGCGGCACGGGTTGCGGTAATAACAACATTTCCCGCTTGCTTAGTCAGTTCAAATTCTAGATTGACGTGCACTGGCAAGGCCTCGAGTTCAACCCCATCGGCGACGGTGAAATCCATCACCATGGTCGGCCAGCCCCAAGCCGTCACGGCCTGATGATCAACCCTGGCCTTGCGTTCAACGAGATCAACGGCGTGTACTTGACCTTGCACCCAGACAGCCTTTGGCTCCGCATCAACACTACCCATGCGCAGAAAATCTGAGTGCTTGCTCGATTCAGAGTCCAATAAAAACTGGCCAGAAACGACCACTAAATCGCCAACCGCCAAGCCGTCGGTGATTTCAATATAGTCTTGATCCATTTTGCCGAGCTGCACAGCCACGGACTTAAACCGGCCCTTGCCAAGCGCCAGCACCACGCGGTTTTGAATCCCGGTGCGAATCACCGCTGCTCGCGGCAGCGTTAGCACCTCGGGGCCAATATCACCGCTGATGCGCAGCTGGGCGAACATATTCGGCAGCAGTAACCGGTCGCGATTATTAAACCGAATGCGCACGCGCAGGGTGCGTGTGTCGGCATTAAGCGAGGGATATACATAGGCTAATTCACCCGTAAAATGCCGCCCCGGCAAGTGTGGCACTTGAATATCAACCGCTAATCCGGCGCGCATTAAATGGGTTTGTTGGGCGAAGACGTCGGCTTCTATCCACACCGTATCTAAGCCGCCAATACTCATTAGCGTACTGCCGGGCTGTACATAAAAGCCTTCCCGTATAGACAGGGATTCCACCACACCCGCTTGCGGTGCGTAGTAGGTCACCGTCTGCATCACTTTTCGGCTCTGCACTAAGGCGTCGATGGTTTTTTCCGCCAGTTTTAGCGCCCGCAATCGACTCTTCGCACCCTCGATGAGGCGCAACTCACCGCGACTCAGTGCCAACATAAGATCTTCCTGGGCGCTAACCAACTCGGGGGAATATAAGTCATACAGCGCTTGGCCTTGGCGAACCGGATCACCCTCAGCCTTGACATAAAGCCTCTCGACCCAGCCCTCAACTCGAGGGTGCAGATGCACCAAGGTATCCTGATCGTAGCCCACGTAACCCACGGTCGAGATGCTCGAATCGAGCTTTCGCTTTTGCACTGTCGCCGTGCGCACGCCCAAATTATTTTCCACCGCGGGTGAAATTTCTACGCTGCCGGGGTTGCTATTCGCCGTTTCGTACACGGGAATAAGATCCATGCCCATGGGCGACTTACCCGGGCCGTCGCGCCGGTAGTTATCATCCATGGGCGCCACCCAATAAAGCGGCTTTTTATCGTGGCTTTGCTCGATGTGTGGTGTGTTGAGCCATAGCATTATTACCAATGCTGCCGACCCGACACCCATCGCGAGTCCAAGAAGAAATTTCATGTGTTGCACCTAACCTAAAGCTATAGATAAACACTGCAAGCGCGCTTGCAGTCACAGGCATATTTTGGACGGACTTGTCCTAGGTTAGGCGGATCGAGGGGGATGAAAGCGCGGCTCGAGAAAATGCGCAAAGGCAAATTGAACCGCCGTGGCAGGCTTGGTATTTAACGCAACATCGACCGGGGTGTACATCAAACTGGGCACCGCGGGCGCCATGATGCAACTATCCATATCGCAACTATCCGTCGCACAACCCTGCTCGGATTCACAGCAGGCCATAGCGGCCGAGCCGGCGCGGTCGTTTCGCGTCGCCTCGCCATGCCCCATATCAGCATGATTCATACCCTCGTGGCCGGCGACCTGCTGCATCGGCCTGGCATCATCTGGCGGGGTCACTAGCGCGTCTGCACCGCTGCTCAACATGGCGCAAGGCGGCACGGCAGACGCCAGTAGCTGCACCGAGAAGGTGAGCAACAGGGTCAATACTGCAAGTTGCCGCGCGCGCAATGTCATTGGGTTTATCCGTGCAGGAAATGTTGGAATGATAGCCTCATCACCCTAGAATGGAAAGCACTGGCGCCATGCCCGAACCGATGGATCTCACTGAATAGCTCCAGCCGATCTAGGGTTCGCGGGCGCACATGCCGCCCGGGCCGCGGTCGCGAAACCACTTGGTAATGATCGATTTATAACCTTCGACCACCGGCATGCCGTGGTGCTCGGTCATCGGATTGGGCGCGCCTGAGGATAACAAGTTATTCCAGATTAAGGCGCTGCCCTGTTCCGGCAGAAACTCTTTTTGCAATTTGGTAAACCGCGTGGCGCCACCCTGTTTCGTGTCATTGAGGTAAATCATAAAGGTCCAGCTACGCTGCCCGCGCTCGCCGGCAAACTTGGCGTATTCCGGTGTGCTGGGCTGAAAATAGTCCGTATGGGCCTTAAACTCTTGGCCGACTAAATACTTCTGACCTTGGGTGGTTTCAGCCCAGGCCTCGTTTATGCCCAAAGTATCGGCAATCTTCTGGTCGATGGCCGCGATAAACGGCTCACCCATCTGCCCCAGATCACAGGTGCTACTGGTGCGATAGCCGTAGTGAAGATTGCCCGTGGTGACCGTTGAGGGTCTTAGCTTCGAATCCATCAAGGCCATGATCCGCTCGCACTCGTCAACGGACAAAAACTTGGGTAACACCACCAGTTGTAAGCGTTCGTCTGGGTATAGGTGGCCGCCCAATGCCGCTAGGCGCTGCAATAATTGAGGTTGCGCCAAGGCTGCATAGTCTATGCCGTGGTCCTTCGGCTCAAGGGGATATTGGCCGGCCATGGCCTGGCGAATTTCGGCCTCGACAAAACCGTGACTGCGCAAAATATCACACAGTTCAGCCGGGCTACAGCCGCGGGCTAAATTGGTCGCGGTCCAATCCAGCCAATCTTGATTCATCGCCATCGTTCATTTCTCTCAAGAGGCAGCAAAAAAATAAAGGCTGCCACCGGCAGCCTTATTATGCAAACGCCTTTCAGCCAGTCGACACTACACAATCAAACCAAACTTATCATTCAGTACTTGAACTATCTCAGCCTTAGGGTTATCCGATAACACAATCGGCTGACCGGTGACCTTCTCGGCAATATCGGTATAAGTAGTGGAAACATCCATCAGCGCCTGCATCGGTAATTCGTTATCGCGGGCTAGGGCTTCGCGCTCTTTCATGCGGTCTTTATTGAGCATGATATCGGGGTCGGGGAAGTGGTTGAGCAAAAATTGCCGGAAGCCTTCTTTCGAATTTTCCAAAATCTTACCTTTAGCGTACTCTTTTGCATCCCAAATACGGGAGGAATCCGGTGTACCCACTTCGTCCATATAGATAAGTTTCTCGTTACCCTTGCTGTCTTTGACGTAGCCAAACTCAAACTTGGTATCCACGAAAATCTGATCGATACGCTTTAATGCATCACTAATTACGCCAAAACCCTGCCTCAATAAGGTTTCATACACGCCGATATCGGCGCTATTTTTAAAGCCAAAAGCGGCCGTGTTATCTTCCAAATTTTTGCGGGTGATGTTGACATCGTCCGCCTCGGGCACGCCTGGGATGCCGCGCAAAATACCTTTGGTAGACGGCGTCATCAGTAACTCGGGCAATTTCTGATCTCGCACCAAGCCGTCGGGCAACAAAATGCCACAAAAATCCCGCTCGCCCTTGCTATAGGCACGCCACATGGAGCCCGTGATGTATTGGCGACAAATCGCTTCAACCATCACCGGCCTAGCCTTTTGCACCACCCACACAAAGGGGTGCGGAATATCCAGGATATGGCTGTCAGCCAGGCCCTGCGACTTAAACAGGCGAAACCAATGATTAGAGATGGCATTGAGCGCAGCCCCCTTGCCCGGCACGCCGCGCACGCCACCCTCACCCGTCCAAATGCAGTCAAAAGCCGAAATGCGATCGCTGATAACCATAATCGCCAGGGGTGCATCGGGTGCCACATCGTAGCCCTTCTGGGCAATCAAACGCTTGCTGTCTTCGGCACTCAGCCAATAGACAGAGCGCACCTTGCCGCTGTGTACCGGCTTATCGGTGCGGATCGGCAAGTCATCGTTTACGGCCAATACTTGGTGGGCAAGACTCATGGGGAATTCCTAAGGCAAAAGGAGCCGGCCCAAAGTGAGCTTTCGGGCCGTGAAAAAGCGAGATTTTAGCAGATTGCGGGGACTGACTGCACGGGTCTATTTATACCGCTCAACTCTAACCATTCTGCCCTTGTCGACTATGCGCAATTGGTTGGAATTAAGTGCGCCCTTGCTGATTACAATCAAATCCCCTTCTTTATAGCGGTTGCGCACATTTTCTTTTTCCCGCCACACATGACCATTGGCAAGGGTCAAATAAAAGTAGCCTCGCGCGTCTTTCTGCAATGCCACAATTGATGAATGAATTTCTGGTGTCTCTTCTTCCACGGTATCTCGAGCCCTTGGCGCAGGGAAAGCCGCTTCGACGGCTGAGGCTATATCTGAGGCTGGAGCAGGCGTGTCGCTTGTAGCCGCCTGCGTTGGGCCACCCTGTTTATAACAAGCCAAGCGCTGATCTGCCTGACCTAAGCGCTGACATTGGGCCAGCCGATCAAAACACGACAAGCGCTCAGCATCGTCCAGTTCTGATGCACAATCCGCATAAACACCTGTCATACTCAACACAGACACCAAACCGACAATTAAACGCATAACGAATCCTCAATCCCACTAATCAGTAACAAACAGGGATAGTATCGCCTGCGTACCGGCTAAGCCAGCCACTCATCTATAAATAGCAAGGTTTACCAACCAAAATTGCATAACGGTTTAGATGCAAGCATAGATAATGCAAAAACCATTCAAAAACGGTATTGGCAGCAAAAGTTTCCTATGGCTATAGTGCCCGCGTGTTCGAGACCTACCGGTCATTGATTTTAATTGGAGATGTTCTGTGACTAAATTTCTTGCTGCGTTTGTAACTTTCTTTGCACTATCTACCAGCGCATTTGCTGCCTGCGATAAGCCAACGGCACCTGAGCTGCCCGATCCTGCCAGCGCGGTAACGGCGCAGATGATCAAGGCGAAGAACGATGTTAAAGCCTACCTAGATGCAGCCAATGGTTACATCGATTGCGTAAAAGGCAACGCCTCGCGCCACAACGCCATGGTAGAAGAAATGGAAAAAATTGCAGACACGTTTAACAGTGCAGTACGCGCCTATAAAGAGCGCATGGCCAACGCATAACGCGCTGCCCATTACTCCTTATAAATGAAAGGCTCCTTTTTAGGAGCCTTTTTTATTGCGTTTTTATTGCCCCTTTATTGCTCTTTTATTATTCCGCTTCGCCTTCATAGGACAGCACATAGCGTTCGAATTCCGCGATGACTCTTTCATAGCGGCGATCTAACTCACTCACCATCGCCGCGATTGCGGTTTCCGATATTGCCTCCATGTTACAGTTAACTTCTAACGCCGCGGCTGTTTGCGCAAGTAGTTCAGCACTAAGATTTCCAGCCACCCCTTTGACTTGATGCGCCAACTTAGCCATCTCATCAAATTGACACAGATGTAACGCCGATTGGATAGCTGTCATACGCGCTGGCATATCTTGCTGAAAAAGCGAAATCAACATGACAAGCCGCTCGGGTTTACCCCGTACCCGACCCAAGGCCGCATCGAAGTTCCAAACCTTTAAAACCTCCATTGACACCTTAGCCTCTGGCACGCTGACATGATTAAACTGCGCTTTCTGGCCATTCACCTGAGCCCCTAAAGCTGCTGACGAAGACTGGATTTCATCCTTATTAACGACCTGAGCAAGCCAATAAGATATGCGATCTGCTAAGAAATCAGGCTCAATGGGCTTGGCAATGTAATCGTTCATACCCGCGGCGATACAATATTCGCGGTCACCAGACATGGCATTAGCGGTCATTGCGATAATAGGCACTTGGCCTATAGGCGGCGCTAGGTCACGAATCTTGCGCGTGGCCTGAAAGCCATCCATACGCGGCATCTGGCAATCCATAAGAATCAAATCAAAAGGCAGTGTAGAATTTTCAACTAAGGCCAGAGCCTCAATGCCATCCTTCGCAAAGGTAACCGTTAATCCCAAATCGGCAAGCAAACCTAACGCCACCTGTTGGTTGATAATATTATCTTCCACTAAAAGAATGCGTGCACTTCGCCCTAGCTTGCGCTCACCTGTTGGCTCGGCCCCCGCCGCGATAAGTATCCGCTTTTTGGCCACATCAATACCTAAGGCTTGGCGCAAATCATTGCGCGATACCGGCCGGTGAATGTAGCCTGCGCTATACGCGGGAATATCGCCCTGATGCCCCATGTTAGTGAGGATATAGATAAGTAAATTCTTTTGTGTAAGCAACTTATCAATATCCATACAAAGAGACTCATCAACCAATAAGAGAGAGAATTTTTCGCATTGATATTTACTCATCGCATCGGCAATCGAATCTGCAATACTGACTCGGCAGCCCAACAACATAAGCTCGGCTAATACCACAGCGCGACTTGGCGGACTCTGATCGACCAGCAAAACCTGGCTGGAAGTTTCATCCTCTGCAACGCCTGACTGGGCTGACATAGGCTCAAGAGGCAAGGTAAAAAAGAAATGACTACCCTCGCCCACTTTACTTTCCGCACCGATACTACCGCCCATTAACTCCACTAGCTGTTTGCTGATAACCAAACCTAGGCCGGTGCCACCAAAACGCCGAGTATTCGATGAGTCAGCCTGAAAAAAAGGCGCAAACAATGCCGATAATTTATCCTCAGGCACGCCTACACCCGAATCGATCACAGACACCGATAGCCAGTGCCTGCCGTCTTTCTGACTCAAGGTAGCACGCAATAATATGTCGCCCTGCTCAGTAAATTTAACGGCGTTGCCTAATAAATTAGTAATGACTTGGCGCAACCGATGAGGGTCGCCTTTGACTTGTTCGAGCTGAATGTCAGACAAATCTAACACCAATGAAACGCCATTTTCTTGGGCCCGTATCGCCATTGACTTACCGATATCGCTGAGCAATGCAATCAAATCAAACTCAAGCACTTCGAGCGTTAGTTTTTTGGCATCTATTTTGGAAAAGTCTAAAATGTCATTGATGACACTCAAAAGCGCACGTGCACTGGAGCTGGCCAAATCTAAATAATGCTGCTGAGACGGCTTCAATGACTCGCGACCAATCAGGTGCAACATTCCCAGAACACCATTCATCGGCGTTCTGATTTCATGACTCATACTGGCCAGAAACTCACTCTTTGCCTCGTTGGCTCGATCCGCGTCCCGTATCAGTTGCTTGGCCTGTTCATTGGCAATTGCGAGATCACGATTGTGCTGCTCCAAGGCCAATTGGTGCCGACGCCTTTCTGTCATATCGGATGCTACACCCAACAGCCCAACCATTTCGCCAGCCTCATCGCGAATAGCGGTAACCGTTAAGAGTACTGGAACATGGCTGCCATCCTTGCGCACATAGGTCCACTCGCGCTCCTCATAACTGCCGCGACGGGCTTTCGCAACGAAGACTTCAAAACCTTCAATCGTCTCACCTAATTCGGCCGATAATTCCTTCCCGTGCTCAATGACTTCAGACTCCAGATGAATGATGGCTGGGGTTTGTTTAAATAGCATTTCATCGGCAGTGTAACCCAGTAGATTTTCAGCGCCTTTATTGAACAGCGTAATAATACCTTGGGCATCAGTTGCAATAACTGAAATTTCTGAGGCCGCATCTAAAACATGTTGTAAACGTTGATTTGTTAACGCTAAATCATTGAGCGCCTGAAACTTTTCTACCGCGACGAGCTTTTGTGCTACTAAAGTAGCCACTAAACTCGCAAAGGCCTCCTCATCTGGCTGCCACTGCCTTATACCATGACGATGTTCTAGGCAAATGGCGCCCACGAGTTGACCGTCAACCACCACGCCGGCATCCAACATAGCGGAAATGCTCAATGGCTTTAAATAAATATCGGTAAATTCGTTGGTGCGAGAGTCGCTCACGGCGTCGTTAGCATAGATACGGCTATCTTTTCTGAGCGCGTCAAAATAACGCGGAAAGGATTTCACCTCCAACTGCACACCCGTTGTATCCTGTGCCACACCGGCATCGAACAGCGCAACACAATCAAAGTAGTCGCCCGACGGCGAAAACAGCCAAATACTGGCGCGCTCAACCTGAATAACATCGGACAAAATTTTTGTTAACCGCCGGCTCACGCACTGAATGTCGCTCGACGCATAATCGGCATCGGCGGCGAGGCTGGCAATGGCATTGCGCTGCGCCTGAGCCCTGTCATCGGTATTCGGGGCACTGCAGCTGGCTTTTAGATAAGCGCACTCTGCTTGCGCCTGCAGGATGCCACGCTGCCAAACATAGGCACACACTATCAACAACCCACCCACCAGCGGCAACCAGATAGCCAACGGCAATTGCAGGTAGCGTAGAACCCATAGGACCGCAAGACAACACAAACACAAGAGCCACGGGTATAAACCGCTAAAACTTATTGTGCGTTTTCGCCACAAGTTCAAATTTGTACATCCATCCACTGAAATGTTGATAATCTTTAATTTAAGCAAAGATTTAAGCTGCCCGCCGATAGATTATGGGATAAAGCGGTTAAACCTGAGTAAAAACAACGGCTACCGACCTGTCCGCAAGACAAAACATCGGGCTTGCAGAGAAATTGACCACAAGCTACTGTACAAGTCATAGTAACTGGCCACTTTGACGCATTGAATATGGCATTAAAATAACCGAGGCTTAGCATGGATTTAAAACAGATACTTCAGCAGTACAACGATCTCTGTGAAGACAATGACTGGCAGGTTTTTCACACGCCAAAAAATCTCGCCTCGGCGCTCACCGTTAGCGCCGCCAAGGTACTACAACACTACCAATGGATCACGGAAGAGGAATCCATTTCCTTGGGGCGCATCCCAAAAAGTCGGGAAACCATCGAAAATGAAATCGCCGAAACCTTTTTCTATCTGATGGCACTCGCCAACCGCACCGGTATCGATTTGGAACAGGCCATTGTAAACAAAGCCGAACGCGACGCGCGCGACCACCAAGGCGCACCGGATTAGCAAGGCTCTCCGCAACAATCTTTGCAACACCTATGCAAGCGCCCATTCGTGGCGCTGTGATATTATCTCGCCCGCACCCGCATATCTGACAGTCAGGCACTAAGCTTGATTGTCCCTAAGGAATTAACACCACCAGGAAGTTAGGTAATGTCTATCAGTAAAACTCAGGTTATCGCACTCGCTTCAGTTCTCCTACTGTGCATATTTGGCATGTCCAGTTGCTATACCGTAGAAGAGGGACACGTCGGCATCGTGAAGCGCTTCTCAGAGGCAAAAGAGCAAACCAGCCCCGGCTTACACGCCAAGGTGCCCTTTGTCGACACTGTGCAAGAGATCGAGATTCGCACCCGCAAGAATGTCGAGCAGATGCCCAGCTCCTCGAAAGAACAAATGCCCTTGACCGCCGAGGTGTCGCTCAACTGGACTGTGCACCGCGATAGCGCCTTGGATCTTTATAAAAGGTATGGCGGGCTAGATCAGTTCGAATCGCGCATCCTAGATCCGCGTTTCAGAGCGGCTACAAAAGATGTGCTACCCCACTATACCGCTGAGCAACTCATTCAAGATCGCAGCCGCGCGGTCACCGAAATAGAAGCGGCACTCACCAAAGATCTCGATGGTTTTCCGGTGAAAATTGACTCAGTGCAAATCGAAAACATTATATTGCCAGCGCAATATTTGATCTCCATACAAACCAAGCAAACGGAGAAGAACTTAGCCGATGCCGAGCAGCACAAATTGGCGAGGCAAAAATTGGAAGCGCAGCGGGATGTGAACACAGCGGAGGCATCGCGCGACTCGGCCAAGGCCATAGCTGACGGTGAAGCCTACAAAATCAAAGCCGAAGCCGAGGCGCAAGCCGAATCCATCCGCATGAAAGGTTTGGCCGAAGCCGATGCCATTCGCGCCAAAGCCGAAGCGCTGAAAAATAATCCGCTCATTGTCGAACTCACCAAAGCACAGAACTGGGATGGTAGATTACCGCAAACAGTGCTGGGGGAGGGGCAAAGCCTGCTGATGAATATGAACAGCAAGCCTTAAAGTAACCAGCCCCTTTTCAATAGGAAAACAAACCCTCTCGATCACTGCGCTAGGCGCGGTGATCGATCCAGCAAGACCCTGCCTAGGGCGCCATGCTGCACTAAACCTTCAGGAAACACCGCTTAGATTCGTCTATACAGATCTATCGACGCAATACACCCTAATAAATGCGACTATTTCACAAGCCTAGTGCCAATAGGGTACTAGCTGTGCTCATCACACCATCAAAAAATGAGGATCACCATGCGCCTATCCCTGCTCGCGGCGGCCGTTGCCACAACCTTGGCACTCACAGCCTGTGACACCACGTCACCGGATCAATCTGAAACACAAACCAGCAAACCCAATGCCGCACTTGTCGCCTCCAGCACCGAGCGCTTTGATATTTATGCGGACTTCACCCTGACTAGCGATTTAAGCCATTTATCGGCAAATCAACATAAGATGCTCGCCCTGCTGATCGATGCAGCAACCATCATGGACGAGCTCTATTGGCTGCAGGCCTACGGTGATAAATCGACCCTATTAAGCCAAATTCCCGATGCCAAAACTCGGCGTTTTGCCGACATCAACTATGGCCCATGGGACAGGCTTGCTGGCGATGCGTCGTTCATAAAAGGCATAGGCGAAAAGCCCTTGGGCGCACAATTCTACCCCGCAGACATGACTAAAGCGGAGTACGAAAGCTGGCGCACAAGCAATAAAATCATGCTCGAAACCACGCGCGACATGGAACTCTATTCGGTTATGGAGCGAGACGCCCAGGGTCAGTTACTGATCACGCCCTACAGCAAAAAATTTGCGCCGCAATTGAAACAGGCGGCGACACTTTTGCGCGAAGCGGCGGCGCTGGCAGACAATGCCGAGTTCAAAAACTATTTAGAAATACGCGCGACCGCACTAGAAACAGACGACTATCAACCGTCCGACATGGCCTGGATGGATATGAAATCCAACCCCATTGAATTGGTCATCGGCGCCATAGAAACCTACGAAGACCTGCTGTTTGGCTATCGCGCGGCCTACGAGGCCTATGTCTTGATTAAAGATCAAAGTTGGAGCGATAAGCTATCGCGCTACGCCGCTTTTTTACCCGAATTGCAACAAGGCTTGCCGGTAGCAGATGCCTACAAACAGGAAACCCCAGGCACAGACGCGGACCTCAATGCCTACGATGTGATTTACTACGCAGGGCATTCGAATGCAGGCTCGAAAACCATTGCCATTAACCTGCCCAATGACGAACAAGTTCAACTCGAAAAGGGTACCCGTCGCCTACAACTGAAAAATGCCATGCAGGCCAAGTTCGATAAAATTTTAGTGCCCATTGCCCAGCAGCTCATCGCTCAAGATCAACAGTCGCACATTACCTTTGACGCCTTTTTCGGCAACACCATGTTTCACGAAGTTGCGCACGGCTTAGGCATCAAAAACACCGTCAACGATAAAGGCTTGGTGCGCACGGCACTGAAAGAGATGGCATCATCCATGGAAGAAGGCAAAGCCGATGTGCTCGGCCTCTACATGATCTCCGAGCTCTTTAAAAGAAATCAAATTGAAGAGGGGGAGCTTATGGATAACTACGTAACTTTCCTGGCCGGCATTTTCCGCTCGGTGCGCTTTGGCGCTTCATCAGCCCACGGCAAAGCGAACATGGTGCGCTTCAATTACTTTAAGGACGCAGGCGCCTTTAGCACCGATGCAGACGGCCGCTATCGCGTTGACTTCGACAAGATGACAGTTGCCATTAACGATCTGTCCAATCTGCTGCTGACTCTACAAGGCAACGGCGATTACCAGGGCGTGGTTAAATTAATGGATGAGAAAGGCATGATGGGCGCCGACCTTCAGGCCGAGCTAGACAAGCTAACGGCAGCAAATATTCCTGTGGATATTACCTTTATTCAAGGAAAATCAGTGCTGGGGCTCTAAGCTAGACTGGCCGCTGATGTAGGCAGCCAGTTCACTGCCTCGAACAGGGCAATTACATTGCCCTGTTCCATTTTTTATCAGTCTTCGCGATTGTCATTTGCCGGCCAGTCGGCCAAAACCTGCTCGATAAATACAAACACGGGCCGCTGCACTTTTGCCAGCAATAGCCGTCGTTCAAACTTATCATGCAATGCTTTGGAAACATGGTACTGGTTTAGAATACTGTTGTGCTCGAGCAAATAGCGGTAACTTGAACGACTGACAACACCTAGCTCACAGCGCTTTTTATCAAGCAGATCGAAAATAGCAACTTCTCGACTGGTGTGCAGCAATGTAAGCGCGAGCGACGCCTCCCGATCGGAAATACCCGCGTAGTAATTTCCTAATGCTAAACAGATATGCTTGCCAGCCAAAGATGACGCACCCGAAAACTCGAAGGGATTCTGCCGCAGGGAGACAAAGATATCTTCATCTTGATACACCGCCTTAGTCCACAAGTATTTTGTCTGTGCCACGTCGTCGAACCACAAAGGGCTAACACCTAATACGATGCCGCCAAAATTTTCGTTGGCAACCATTTTTCGAACACGATTGCGCGGACTAAATACTAATGAAAATTGATAGGTATCGCTCTTTTCATTAAGTAATCGAACAAAATCGAAATACAAACCCTGTTCCGCCTTAATATCCGTCATATAGGGCGGTTTGTCGTGGTAGGCAATGATTGACACTGGCAAAAGCTCTGCACCAGAAACAGGAGACGCGGCAAACATGCCGGATAAAACAATAGTCCGAGCAACGATGGCAATAAGCGCTAACTGGCTCCTCATAAACTAGGTGCCATTAGCTGTGCCACACCGGCGCTTGACCAGTGCTCGGTGACAATATCGCCGGTTGAAAATTGACCGCACCCGGCCGGTGATAACCATAGGGACCTCGACAGCACGCGGACACACCCGATTCCGCTTCGATGGACATTGAGTCTAGACTTTTTCTCGCTGCTAGGCGCACATTCCCCCAAGGGTGATAACAAAAAGATCTCCTGAAACAGAAAAGGCCGCAGCAGCGGCACTGCTGTTCGACAAAAACGAGGCGATCATCGTTAGGCTTTAAGCCTCACAATAGATGCGACATCTCGGCGCATACTTGGACATGAGTTTGGTGCCCGCACTAGCGACACGACGTGAATACATCCATCTAGTCTTAACACCCGACCTTTGGGACCGGCCCACAATGACACATTGTGGGCGTTGCTATCGCAGCAAAGCATGCTTTGCCTATTAGCGATATCAACCCATGCGGGTGACGGTCACTAGCACGGGCACCAAACTCTCCCGCGACATAACTGTGGAACAACAGTGGCAGCAGCAGCCTTTTTCAATCTAGCTGCTAGCGGTTATTTCAGTCGAGTCATAGGGCGCGCTGGATCACTCCACTCCACGTGATACTTCTTGCCGCGCGGTTTATCCACGCGCTCAAAGGCATGGGCACCAAAATAATCGCGCTGCCCCTGCAACAAGTTGGCGGGTAAGACTGCTGTGCGATAGGCGTCGTAATAACTCAGCGCCGAGCTCAGCGCCGCGACGGGCACGCCCCATAAGCTGGCGTTCGCCACCGCTTTGCGCCAATTGCGCTGGTTACTCGAAATTTGCTCGGCGAAGTACTGATCCAGTAAGAGATTCTCCAGCTCCTCGTTGCGCTCGTAGGCATCGGCAATGGATTGTAAAAACACCGCGCGAATAATGCAGCCGGCGCGCCAAATTTTTGCAATTTCGCCGTAGTTGAGCGTCCAACCCTGCTCTTTAGCGGCGGTTCGCATCAGGTCAAAACCTTGTGCATAGGCGCAAATTTTGGCGCAATAGAGCGCGTCGTGCAGCTGGTCGATTAGACTATCGCGCTGCTCGGCAGAGGGCTTGTCAAAGTCTGGCCCGGCCAACAGAGAGGCGGCTTTAACGCGCTGATCTTTGAGCGTGGATATAGAGCGCGCGTACACTGCTTCGGCGATAGTCGGCGCCGGGCAACCCAGTTCTAAGCTGCTCACCGCCGTCCATAAGCCAGTGCCCTTCTGGCCGGCTTTATCTAAAATCATTTCAACGAGGGGTGCACCGGTTTCGGCATCGACAGTATCGAGCACCTCGGCGCTAATTTCGATCAAGTAGCTATTCAGTAAGCCCTCGTTCCAGCGTCGAAAGACCGCGGCGATTTCGCTGGCAGACATCGCCAACGCGTCGCGCATCACCTGATAAGCCTCGCAAATCAGCTGCATATCGGCGTATTCGATGCCGTTGTGCACCATTTTTACATAGTGGCCGGAGCCGCTTGGGCCTATGTAGGCGGCGCAGGGCTCGCCCTTTGCCACCACTTCGCCAGGCGCTTTGCGCTCGATGGGCTTGCCGGTGTCTGGGTCGACCTTAGCGGCTATCGCCTCCCACATGGGCTTGATGCGGGTCCAGGCGTAAGGATCGCCGCTGGGCATCAGCGACGGGCCAAACCTCGCCCCCACTTCGCCGCCTGAAACCGCGGTCGAGAACAAGATGAATTGCCCCTCGTACTCAGTTTCTCGACGCTGGGTGTCGGTCCATAGACTATTGCCTGTGTCGACCACAATATCGTCCGCCTGTAAGCCGGCATCAACCAACTTATGGCACACATCGTCCACCGGGCTACCGGCCGGCACCGACACCACGATTAAATGCGGCGCACTTAAGCTGGCCAACAGGTCTGTGTAGGAGTTACAGGTCAGAACCCGCGGCGGGCTATCGCCGCGCTCGGCGTCATCTTGCGCCTGCAGCGCTTCTAGTTTGCTCTGGTCTAAGTCGAAGGCAATAACGCGAAAGCCGTTATCCACGAGGTTCATGATGAGGTTTTTCCCCATCACACCGGCTCCGACAAATCCAATATCACAGGGCTGGGCAGCTACAGGCATGGGTTTCGTTCCTAGGCATTGAAAAGCGCGCATAGTACTGCAAAAAGGCCTCTTTCGGTTAGTTTTCGCACACCAAAAGCACTCAGCAAAAACGGCGCCAGAGGGGTATATCGACTACCATTTAGCTAATTATTGGTATAACTACTCAATTATCAGCAATTTATTGGTTCTTATATCACAAGCATGGGCGGTTTAGCCCTTAGATAAGTAGGACTCACCAGTCCCGCCCGTGCTAATTTTTTGTACCTGTGAAATTGCGTGATCTAACTACACTGTAGAACCCACTTAAGGGCGACTTATAGTCTAGGAATGGAGCGCCAACAATTAGACAACAGGCACTCCAGAATAAGTCTCAAACCGCACCCCAAGGGGCAAGAGGTCTTCGATGAGCGATAAGATTACCCACAAGCTACGACTACTGTCGGGCTTTGAAATGGCCATACCCACGCTCAGCCTGTTAAAAGCTGACGGATCATTGTACGAGGGCGCCAAAGCACCCAAGCTAGATAAAACAACCGCGCTGCGCATCTATGACACCATGCAGTTTATTCGGGTACTGGACGAGCGCATGGTCGCAGCCCAGCGCCAAGGCCGGCTGAGCTTCTACATGACCTGCACCGGCGAAGAAGCCGCCGTCATTGGTTCGGCGGCCGCCTTTGAAGCCAAAGATATGATTATGGGCCAGTACCGCGAGCATGGCGCCTTGCGCTACCGCGGCTTCAGCACCGAGCAATTCATGCATCAAATGCTATCCAACAGCAAGGATTTGGGCAAGGGTCGCCAAATGCCGATTCACTACGGCTGCAACGACCTCAACTACATGACCATTTCCTCGCCACTGGCGACGCAAATTCCGCAAGCCGCCGGCTACGCCTACGCGCAAAAGCTCGAGGGCGAAAAGGCCTGCACCTTGGTCTATTTCGGCGAAGGCGCCGCCAGCGAGGGCGACTTCCACGCCGGCATGAATATGGCGGCGGTGCTGAAATGCCCTACCGTCTTCTTCTGCCGCAACAATGGCTACGCCATTTCCACCCCCGCGGACGAACAATACGCCGGCGACGGCATCGCCGCGCGCGGTGTGGGCTACGGCATGAAAACCATTCGCGTAGACGGCAACGACATACTGGCGGTGTACGCCGGATGCGTAGAAGCGCGCAAGATTGCCGTGGACAATAACGAGCCGGTATTAGTAGAAGCCATGAGCTATCGCCTAGGAGCGCACTCCACCTCCGACGATCCGGCCGGCTACCGCTCGCGCGACGAAGAAGACAAATGGCGTGCGGTAGACCCAGTGCTGCGCATGAAAAACTGGCTGATCGCGAAAAAGTGGTGGACCGAAGCGCAGGAAAAAGCCGGCTTAGAAAATTACCGCAAAGAAGTGCTCGACTGCTTAAAGGCGACGGAAAAAGTTGCCCCGCCCGGGCTCGATGATCTGATCACCGATGTGTACGACACACCCGACGCCAATCTTAAAGGCCAGTTAGCAGCACTACGCGAACACATCGCTAAGTACCCAGAAAAATACCCGAAAACCGCCGCACAGGTTATCGAAGGAACGGAGCACTGATCATGGCCAAGATGAATTTATTACAAGCCGTTAACAGCGCCCTGACCACAGCTATGACTAACGATAAGCGCGTGGTGTGTTTCGGTGAAGACATCGGCAAATTTGGCGGCGTGTTTCGCGCCACCAGCAACCTGCAAGAAAAATTTGGCAAAGCGCGCTGCTTTAATACGCCACTGACCGAACAAGGCATCGCCGGCTTTGCCATTGGTATGGCGGCGCAAGGTCACATTCCGGTCGCCGAAATCCAATTTGCCGATTACATTTTTCCCGCCTTCGACCAGATCGTTAACGAAGCGGCGAAGTTTCGCTATCGCTCGGGCAACCAATTCAACGTCGGCGGCCTCACCATTCGCACACCTTACGGCGGCGGTATCGCCGGTGGCCTGTACCACTCGCAATCACCGGAAGCCTACTTTACCCAGACCCCGGGCTTAAAAGTGGTGATGCCATCGACGCCCTACCAAGCCAAAGGCTTGTTGCTCGCCGCCATTCGCGATCCAAATCCGGTGATCTTTTTCGAACCCAAGCGTTTATACCGCGCCGCCGTGGGTGAGGTGCCGGACGAGGAATTCGAAATTCCCTTGGGCGTGGCCGAAGTGGTCAAAGAAGGTTCGGACATCACCCTCCTGTCTTGGGGTGCGCAGATGGAATACTTGCAAGCCGCTGCGGCCATGGCCGAGGCCGATGGCATCTCCTGTGAAGTTATCGACTTGCGCACATTGCTGCCTTGGGATGTCGACACAGTCGCGCGCTCGGTGAAAAAAACCGGCCGTTTATTGGTGACTCACGAAGCACCATTAACCGGTGGCTACGCCGGCGAAATTGCCGCGACGATTCAAGATCACTGCTTCCTCTATTTGGAGGCACCGATCAGCCGCGTGACCGGTTTAGATACACCCTTCCCCCTGGTGCATGAAAAAGAATACATGCCCGACCAGTACAAAATATTCGAAGCCATTAAGCGCAGCATCAATTACTAGGAGCCTACCGTGATTAAAGATTTTATTCTGCCGGATATTGGCGAAGGAATTGTTGAGTGTGAACTGGTTGAATGGCTGGTGAAAGAAGGTGACATTATCACCGAAGACCAAGCCGTAGCTGATGTGTCTACCGATAAAGCCTTGGTGCAAATTCCCTCCATGTACGACGGCAAAGTTACCAAGCTGTATTACAAGGAAGGCGACATCGCCAAAGTGCACGCGCCTTTGTTTGCCATCGAACTGATTGAAGCTGGCGCCGCTGAAAGTGGCGCTAGCCCAAACACAACTAGCTCTGATAGCACTAGCACAGCGCCCGCGAAAGCTGCCGCCATTGCGCCGGCACAAAACAATCCAACCTCGGCCAGCATCGCCGCCGTGGACGACAGCGCCGACCGCGAATTTGTGCGCAACACCTCGCGCGCGCTCACCACGCCAGCTGTGCGCAGGCTCGCGCGAGAAAACAGCGTCGACCTCGCCAACGTGCCCGCCACGGGAAAAAATGGCCGCGTCTTGAAAGAAGATATGCTCAACTTCCTCGCCGGTGCCAGCAGTGCATCAACATCGAGCGCGAGTGCAACCGCGGGCAGGCCAGTCGCCGCCGATCGGGTTGAGCCCATCAAAGGCGTGAAAGCGGTGATGGCGCGCGCCATGCAAGAATCGGTCAGCACTATTCCCCACTTCACCTACATGGATGAAATTGATATCACCGACTTGGTGAACTTGCGCTTACAGTTAAAAGCCAAATACCCAGATGTGAAAATCACCATGATGCCGCTGTTTATGAAGGCGCTATCACTGGCGATTACAGAATTTCCGGTACTCAATAGCCGGCTCAACAGCGACTGCACCGAGCTAACCTATTTGAGCGCTCACAACATCGGCATGGCGGTGGATTCTAAAGTCGGCCTGCTGGTGCCCAATGTTAAAAATGTGCAAAACCTCAGCATCTTGGAATTGGCACAGGAAATTTCGGCACTCACCGACAGCGCCCGCTCAGGCCGCGTTAGCCCAGAGACATTGAAAGGCGGCAGCATCACCATTTCAAACGTCGGCGCCATTGGCGGTACCGCAGCTACACCGATTATTAACAAACCGGAAGTGGCGATTGTGGCGCTCGGCAAAATGCAAGAGCTGCCGCGCTTTAATGCCAAAGGCGAGGTGGAAGCCCGCAAGATTATGACCGTCAGCTGGTCTGGCGATCACCGCGTCATCGACGGCGGCACCATCGCGCGCTTCTGTAATCGCTGGAAGGAGTTTTTGGAAGACCCGGCGAGTATGTTGATGGCGATGCGGTAAGAGCTGCAAGGCGGGGGGCGCTACAAGCCGCAAGCTGCAAGCTGCAAGCTGCAAGCAGGATGGCCTGCCCCTACAAGCTGCAAGCAATTATGATTGCGTGAGATTTTATACGCGCAAGAACCGTTTTTGCTTGAGGCTTGAGGCTTGCGGCTTGCAGCTTGCGGCTCCTAGCCATTTTAGTTTCTGCTAAAACCGTCGTACTAAACAAATAGCTCATGTTACACTGGCCGCCGCCAAGGGGTGTTCGGGTTAACCGAACTGAGATGTCGTCGACAAACCCTGGAACCTGATCCGGCTAGTACCGGCGTAGGAATGGGCAAAACGGTAACCGCCAGGCTGGCGCCTCTTCAGGCAATGAATGCCGAATCACCGCAGTAATCACCCGTACATCACGTCTTGTTGCCGGATCTCAATTTTAAGTTGGTAAATTGGGGTCCTATGAAAAACTATTCGATTAACACCCGCGCATTGTTTGCGACATCCTGCCTGGCAGCCAGCGTAGCGCTATTGGTACAGCCATCTCACGCCGCCGCACAAGCACCGGCACTTGAAGAAATTTTAGTTAGCGCGGACTTTCGCGCGATCGCCGTCACCGATATTCCAGCCAGCATTACGGTGATCGACCAACAAACCCTGCAAGATGAAAGCGCGCGCCACTTCGAAGACATTCTCAATAGCATTGCCAACCTAAACTGGTCTGGTGCCACCAGCAGACCACGTTACTTTCAAATACGCGGCGTGGGCGAGCAGGAAGACTACCAAGGCGCACCTAACAGCTCCGTGGGCTTTATTGTCGACGACATCGATATGTCTGGCCTCGGCATGGCCGCCAGCACCTTCGACCTGCAGCAGGTAGAAGTGTTGCGCGGGCCGCAAGGCACGCGCTTTGGCGCCAATGCGCTGGCCGGCTTAATCCATCTTAAAAGCAACGACCCAAGCGACACCTTCGAATTTGGCGGCCAAGCGACAGTGGGCGATGACAACCAGCGAGGCTTAGGCATTGTTGTATCTGGCCCCCTGTCTGAAACCTTTGGCTACCGCGTGGCACTGGAAAGCCAACAGCAAGATGGCTTTCGCCAAAACGATTTTCTAAACCAAAACGACAGCAACCAGCGCGATGAACGCACCGGCCGGGTGAAACTGCGCTGGCAGCCGAACCAACAATGGCAGATTGATGCAAACCTACTCTATGCCGACAACGATAACGGCTACGACGCCTGGACCTTAGACAACAACGGCTTCAATACCCTGACGGACAAACCCGGTGTCGACAATCAAAAAACCCAAGCCGGCAGCCTGAAGGTTAAATGGTTGGGCGACACTGTTGAGTTAACATCTTTAACCTCCGCCACCAATACCGATCACAACCACGCTTACGACGGCGACTGGGCTAACCCCGGTTACTGGGCGGCAAAATCCTGCACCGATTACTACGATGAAAATAACAACGGCGACGATACCGATTCGATTGCCTGCGTTTACGATTACCTGTGGGATAAAAGCGCCGAGCGCAAAACGGTGTCACAAGAATTCAGGGTGGTCTCCACCGACAACAGTCGTTTATTTAACGACTCCACCGCTTGGCTTGCGGGCATCTACCTGCACAAGTTGGATGAGGATAACGACCTCTACTCTGAATACAACACCTACCCCGATGAAGTGTTAACCTCCGACTACGCCGCCACTAACACGGCTATCTTCGGCCAAACTGATTCAGACTTAGGCAATGAATACGCGCTGTCCATCGGCCTGCGCACGGAAACCAGAAGCAGCGATTATACCGATTCCAATGGCGATGCGTTTGCCCCAGACGAATCTATGTGGGGCGGCCACTTAGCCCTAACCAAATCCCTCTCGGATACGCAAAATATTTACGCGCGAATTGCGCGCGGTTATAAAGCCGGCGGTTTTAACATGACACTACCGAGCGAATTGGCTGACAAAAAGGAATTTGAGTCCGAAACCCTGCTCAACTACGAACTCGGCTTGAAGTCCTTTTGGCTCGAAGGTAGCGCCAGCACCAATATAACGCTGTTCTACATGGAGCGGCTGAATCAACAGGTTGACGCCTCGCTACAAGATCCCGCCAACCCGCAACGGTTTATTTTATTTACCGAGAATGCCGGCAGCTCGAATAATTACGGCGCAGAATTTGAAGGCCAATGGTCGATCAATGAAATGCTGGAAGTTTACGGCAGCCTCGGTTATCTGCAGGCGCAGTATGGCGACTACCAATACCAAGACAAATACGGCAGCACAGTGGATTTATCCGGCCGCGACCTCGCTCACGCACCACGCCTTACCTACAGTGCGGGCCTAACACTGCGCCCCGGCAATGGCTTCTTCGTCAATATAAATACCAATGGCAAGAGCGAGTTTTACTACTCAGATAGCAACGATTCCAAATCCAACCCTTTCACCTTACTCAACGCGAAGTTCGGTTACGAAGCACAGGATTGGTCTGCGTATTTATGGGGGCGCAACTTAACCGACAAACAATACGGCGTGCGCGGCTTTTACTTCGGTAACGAGCCAGATATCGATTGGGCTGACAAGCAGTACATCCGCTTTGGTGATCCGCGCCAAATTGGCGTAACCTTTAACCTGAGCTTTAACTAGCGCAACCTAACAATGATGCGTGTCGCTCACCTGAGCGGCACTCAAACCTGGAGCTAAGTATGAAACTCACCGTCGAAATTTCCATGTACCCGTTTCGGGATGGCTACCTAGACCCCATCCAATGGTTTATCGAGCGACTCGATCAGTACCCAAATATCGAGCGGGTAACCAACGCCATGGCCACACAGATTAGCGGCGACTATAACGAAGTTATGGCACTGCTGGCGCGCGAAATGAAAGCTGCCTATGAAAAATGGGGTAAAGCGGTTTTCGTGTGCAAATTTATTGGCGGCGCCCTCGATTTATCGCACAAACAATAACGCCTATTTATGCTGTCAGAACTCAGTATTGTTATTCAGTCGGCCATCGCCGAAGCCCATGCGCTCAGCGCGTTCGAGCTGGTCGCGGTACTACTCGCCTTAGCCTATATTTTCTTGGTTCTACGCGAGAGCCTATGGTGCTGGCCGGCGGCCTTTCTGAGCACCGCTATCTATACTTGGCTCTTTTGGGAAGTGGCACTGTTAATGGAATCAGTGCTCAACGTTTATTATATGTTTATGGCCGGTTACGGCTATTGGGCCTGGCGTAATGCAAGCGCAAGCTCAGAAAAGTCAATTGAAAGCTGGCCGATAAAAAGACATATTTTTTTAATTACTGCGACCACCGGATTATCTTTACTGGCGGGCTACTGCATGGCTAACTTTACCCAAGCGGACTTCCCCTGGTTAGACGCGGCCACAACCTGTTTCGCTATTGTTACGACCTGGCTCGTTGCGCAAAAGATATTGGAAAATTGGCTTTACTGGATAGTCATAGATGCGGCATCAATCTATCTCTATTTAAACAAGGGCTTTATGCTGACCTCAGTACTCTTTATGGTATACATCGGCATTGCCGTTGCCGGCTATTTTAGCTGGACGCGAACTTACCAACACGACCTGCGTGCCCGCTAAATGAGTTTGCCCAACTTTAAAGATTCGCAACTCGCCCAACAGCTGGAAGCGGCCGGCATCGCCCCGCTAAAGTTGGTTGCGCCATTATGTATGGGCACAAGTAACCAGAATTTTCTCGCCACCAGTAACGGCGAGTCTTGGGTATTGAGAGTTAACAATCCATTAACGCACAAACTCTGCCCCCGCGATAACGAAGTCGCCTGCTGGCGCATCGCCGAAGCAGCCGGGCTGGCACCTGAATTGAAATTTGTATCGCCGGATTATCGTTACTATTTAAGCCGTTACATCAACACTGATGGCGCATGGCAAAAGCAGCACCAAAAACATCCACGAGCAACGCACCTCTTAGGCCAGTTACTGGATAAAATATCTAAGCTTACATTGCCAAAACATCGGGTTACGCCACGCAATCAATGGTACTTTTACCAACAGGAAATTGTTAACCGCCAGAAAAAATTAGGGCCACTGTTACAAGCAGTCGCAAGCGAAATACTCGCGCTTAACAGTTGTGTGGAACCTATTATTGACAGGCTCGAACGAACACAACAGCTTCGCTTTTGCCATCGAGATTTAAACCCGCACAATCTACTACTCGATAAAAATCGATTACTGTGTATCGACTTTGAATACGCCTGCACCAGTGACCCGCGACTAGAATTAGCCGCCATGCTCGCACACCACGACCTGACCGAAAGCCAAAAAGACGGATTAATACAAAATCAACTGCCGGGTTCAGCTCAGGAAAAAGATCGAGCACTGAAAGATGCGAACTTTTTGTACTGGCTATTTACCGCTTGCTGGGCATTAATAATGTGCGACGACGGAAAAGGCGCCAAGTCTTGGTACGAAAACGCCATGACCAAAATACGGCGCCATGATTCATCAATGCAGCGCTAAGTTAGCACAATTTCCTACTCTATCAGGTCTAAACGTTGATTATTCGGCGGAGGATTTTAACGCATCCCTTTCGCGCTTATAGTCTTCGTAGCTCTGACTATTGTCCTTCAAACATTGCTCCCATTGAGAGTCGGGCAATTTATTACATTCCTGCCGATTGCTCTCTTGCATACCCTTGTAGATACTTTTATTGGAGCAAGCTACCAATAGCACCGTCATAGCTAGCGCAAACCATTTCATTTTTAACCTCGATATCAAGCAGTATTGCCATTGGACAATTATCCGAAGAAAAGTTCCCGCTTCCGGCCGAGTAGGTTGAGCGGGTATAACGGGGGCTGGTCAATTATTACCCCTGTAGCTTACTCAGCCTAGGCAAGCACCTGAAGCTAGCGGGATTTAACAGCGGTATACAGGTTAGACCTATTCATTTAGGGCCGGACCGCTTAGCGCCGAAACACGGACCGGCGCTGACAAGGATAGACTAGAACAACCATACCTTTCAGCAATAGCGAGCAGATCACAGCCCTCTTGGGCGGGCTAATTCGGGCAGGGGAAGCTGGCTAGCTGTCTTGCTCAGGGCGCGGCGTACGCTTGCCCACCTTCGCCAAGATTTCGATATAAAACGAGGTTAAGCCTTGTTGTTCAGCGCTATCGACGCATTTATTCAATTCAGACAAGTGCACCACCGTCGCGGCCTCAGCCGTCGCACCATACTTGCAATCAAAGTCCCAAAAATCCGCGCCTTCTGGTAACTTCTTATTGCGCTCGCGGCGAACATATTTCTTAAGCTCGTGCTTCACCGCCTCAAAAAGCCGTGGCGGTTGAATTTTGGCGTGCTCGATTACAAACGTCTTTTTCATGATTTACCTGTGAGAGGCCAGCAACAGCGCGAGCCTAAAAGCATAGAGACGAGCCATTTTACGGGAAATTGAGCCAAGTCGCGACCCATGCAGGGTTAAATACCTGATCCAGCCTGCCATGAGTGTCGCGGTCCAAACAGCGCTGCTCCCTAAGCGCGAACTGTCACCTGCCATGACTAAGTAAAACGCATCGAGCGTCAGATAAGGGCGCCTGTCACCAACCGGAATAGGATAACTGCCCAACCCCGATAGAACGCACCCGTCGCTCCGTTATACACAATCCAGATCGAGAGCACCGATTAATTAGGTTAGAACTCGTAACTTGAGCAACTCTTTCCTTTAGCCCGGTACATTGCCTTATCGGCCACGGCCAGCAACTCATCGGTGGAGCAACCATCATCTGGGTAGTTAGCCACGCCAATACTGCAGCTCATCTGCAACTGTTGACCGGCGATGTGAAACGGTTTATCCACTGCATCAATCAGTGCTTGAGCAATTTTGCCCACATTCGCTTTACCAGATGCATCTTCCAGCAAAATAACAAATTCATCGCCGCCTATGCGCGCAACCGTGTCCGAGGCGCGAATACAGGATTTAATGCGCGCCGCAAACTCACGCAACACCAGATCGCCAAAACCATGGCCATGGGTATCATTAATAGATTTGAACTTATCGAGATCGATAAACAACAGGGTAAAAGATTTTTCGCTGCGTTTAGATTGTTCAATCAAATGCGATACGCGATCAAGCAAAAGGTATCGGTTGGGAATACTGGTTAATTGATCATAGTGTGCCAAGTGGCTCAGCCGCGCTTGTTCAGCTTTTCTATCGCTGATATCGCGGTTTATTCCCAGCGCCCCGATCATTGTGCCATCGTCGTCAAAGATCGGCACACACATGGATTCAACCCAACCTATGTAACCATCTTTGCGCAACATACGAATCTCACCAGTCCACTTGCCCTCGCGCGCCACAGCGTCGATCACTCGCGCCGTCAATTGGGCGCTATCCTCGGGCACGTGCAAGATGGAAACGGCCTGGCCAAGCGCTTCCGCCTTGGTGTATCCGTATAAGGCTTCTGAGCCGGCGTTCCAATCGACAATCACACCGTTTGTATCGGTGACAACGACGGCATCGAAGAGATAATCGAAGGCCTTAGCACGCTGTTTTACGGTTTCTGCATCCATAGAGGCTGAGTATAGTAGGCTCTTGCAAATAGGCTAAACTCACGACACAGAAATACCTACAACGCTTGTAATCAGGCTAAGGTCGCATCGCGTTCTTCAACGTAGCGCGTCGCCCCGGAGATAAACCAAGCCGCGCGCAATTCCCAAGCCTCGAACTCGGTCACATCCAGCAGTAGATCCACCGAGTGCTTGGCAACACCGTACAGCTCCGCCATGAGCTGCAGCCGCTTTTGTTCGTGATCGGCGCGGGTCGTCAACCGGCCATAGGTCTTCATGCCAATATAAATGCAGTCAGAGAAGCGCAAAACGCCTAGGCATGGCCAACATCTAGTTCAGCTAAGGTTTACATAGCTTGGTCAATAACCTATCCAACTGGTCGGCAAAATTCTTCCGATCGCCTTGGTTTAACGGCGCAGGTCCTCCGGTATGTACGCCACTGGCGCGCAGCGTCTCCATAAAATCGCGCATATTTAAGCGCGCCTTAATATTGGCCTTGGTATAGGCCTCACCCCTAGGGTTCATGGCCAAACCACCAGCACTCAACACTTCGTCAGCTAGAGGAATGTCCTGGGTGATGACGAGGTCGCCAGGCGCGAGCCGCTTAACAATTTCATTATCGGCCACATCAAAACCTGGCGCTACTTGAATGGCACTTAACACCTGCGAGGGCGGTAATTTTATCGGTTGGTTGGCGACAAAGGTTGTGGTTATTTTTTTTCGCTCCGCAGCGCGAATAATGATGTCTTTGATCACCACAGGGCAGGCATCGGCATCAACCCAGATTTTCATGCGTCACCCCATTCAATAGCCAGTTACCGGAAGCGACCCACCCATCATGACAATCGGGTACCAAACCAACAACGCCCAGATCAGTGAGCCACTCAGCACAAAATACGTGAGGCTCATAGCGCAATGTTGCAACAAAAACCGAGGCTGACCGATAGCGTGTGAAGCCATACACCTAAACCCCGAACTAATACCGGCGCGAAAAGTCTGTATGCGCGCCTGCCAAATTAACCCCATGTCCTTTAGGTAATAGGCAAAAAACGCCATCGCAAGCTCAATACCGACTATGTCAGCCAAAATCAAAATTTCAATCGCAAAGGGAGCGATTGAAAGCAATAGCAGCCACAGTAATACCTTTTTCCAAACCGCTTGATCCTTTATTCGCGACTTCCAATCCATGGTGACCATCCGTGATAAAAATTACAAAAATAAATCTGGAAACAACTGCTCAACCTCGAGTGATGGATCGACTTGATAAGCAGTGAAATCATTGACGCCGGCACCGCGAAGCACGTCCTCATCAATGAGAAAATGACCGCTAAAGCTTTTAGCCGGTTGGGCAAAAATTTGGTAGGCAGCGTCAGCCATAATTGCCGGTAACCGAGACACCTTGGCGAGTTCATCGCCACCCACCTGCCCGGCAATTGCGGCAGTCGCAATGGTGGTTTTAGGCCATAAACAGTTAAAGGCAATACCTGCATCGCTAAACTCTGCCGCCATCCCCATCATTGCCAAACTCATGTTGTACTTAGAAATCGTGTAAGCCACATGGCCCTTGAACCAGTTTGGGTCCATATTAAGCGGTGGCGACAAGGTTAATACATGGGGGTTCTCGGCATTTTTTAAATGGGATAAACACTGCTGTGTCACCAAAAATGTACCGCGATAGTTAATTTGATTCATCAAATCAAATCGCTTCATGCTCGTCGCTTCGGTATTGGTCAAGCTAATGGCGCTAGCGTTATTGACTAGGATATCAATGCCCCCGAAAGCCTTAGCAGCTTCAGCCACGGCTGCGGCAACTTGCATCTCATCCCTCACGTCTACAACCAGAGGCAAGGCTTGACCACCGGCCGCTTCAACCGCTTTTGCTGCGGTATAGATAGTGCCCGCCAACTTTGGATGGGGCTCTGCGGTTTTTGCAGCAATGATAATATTCGCACCATCAACCGCGGCTTTCTCGGCAATAGCTTGACCTATACCTCGGCTAGCACCGGTAATAAATAATGTTTTTCCTTTCAAACTCATAGCGTTACACCAAAACCGTCTTTGAATTTATTAAACTATGTGGTTGCCGCGAGTTCGATCGCCATTGATCGCTTTAAAAAGGCAGTTGGGAAAGCTCGACATTTCCACCGCTGATCACAACACCCACTTTTTTATCTTTAAACCGCGCCTTATGCTGCAAAATGGCGGCTATGGGTACCGCTGATGAAGGCTCAACCACCAACTTTAAACGCGTCCACATGAGTTTCATGGCCAGTAAAATATTCGCCTCAGACACAGTCAATATGTCGTCAACGGATTCGTGAATAATAGCGAAATTAGTCGCGCCTAACGTGGTTCTCAACCCGTCTGCAATGGTCTGCGCATCAACCTCTGTCACTCGCACCCCGGAGTGAAAACTTCTAGCCGCATCATCGGCACCTTCAGGCTCTGCACCAAATACGATTATGTCTGGCTTCAGGCCCTTGGCTGCCAACGCGGTGCCAGCCAATAGGCCTCCCCCGCCCACCGGAGCCATGATCATATCGAGCTCGGGCGCTTGCTCAAGTAATTCCAATGCCGCGGTACCTTGGCCTGCAATGATTCTCTCATCATCATAAGGTGGCACAAAATGCGCACCGGTAGTCGCGACAATATGACGCAAACCCTGTTCGCGCGCCGGCAAGTTTGGTTCGCATTCGATAATCGTCGCACCGTAGGCAGCAACGGCATCCTTCTTCACCTGCGGCGCATTACTCGGCATAACGACATAAGCCGGTATTTCACGTATTTTCGCCGCAAAAGCCAGCGCGGCACCATGATTGCCCGAGGAATGCGTAGCAACACCACAGCTGGCCTCAGCGTCGCTCAATTGCGCAACGGCGTTACAAGCTCCACGCGCCTTAAAGGCACCAACCTTTTGTAAATTCTCACATTTGAAGAAGCACTTGCAGCCCAGCAATTGATCAATCAAATGGCTGGTCATTATCGGCGTTACATGTACTTGGCCGGCAATACGCTGTGCTGCCACCCTGATGTCGTTCAAGTCCATCTAGATCATTAACTCCAAAAATTTTATCTGTATTCTATTGGCCATTTAACTAGGCCGACTCAGGCTCCGTGGCGCACAAGAAACAGGTCTAATACCCACTGCTGTCCCACAGTTATGTCGCGGGGGAGTTTGGTGCCCGCACTAGCGACCGTCACCCGCATAGGTTGATATCGCTAATAGGCAAAGCATGCTTTGCAGCGATAGCAGCGCCCACAATGTGCCATTGTGGGCCGGTCCCAAAGGGCGGGTGTTGAGACTGCATGGATGTATTCACGTCGTGTTGCTAGTGCGGGCACCAAACTCATGTCCAAATATACGCCGAGATGTCGAATCTGCTGTGGGGCTTAAAGCCTAACGATGATCGCGTCGCTTTTGTGGAACAGCAGTGCTCTAATACCACGCCTTCTAAAAAAAGAAATCAGTATAGGTGCATCCTCGTCGACCACCAAGTCACAGCGCTAAACCATTCAAGGCAAGCTTAATCTAATTCTGCTTCGCGGCTAAGCAAGACCGCTTTCAGCAATAGCAACAACGCCACTATCTGCAATAGATGGTAAACACTGTTGTGGTCAAAGGGCCAAACCAAGGTGAAGGATAAGGCCTTAGTGGCCTGGATACCGGCTGCAACAATCGTCAACAATATGCCGAGCGAAAACCAGTTTGCACCGGCAAAACCACGCACACCCAAATAGATATAACCCGACAGCGCAAACAGCATGGCGGCCACTTCATACATAATGAACGGCAGAAAACTGGTCGAAAATTTTGCCACATAAAGCACAAAGCCAAGCGCCATAATCATCATCGGCAGCAAGACCCGCCGAGCAGTCAGCGCGCCGAACACATCGTAAACCACCGCCACAACAAATAGGGCAACCAGCAATGCCAAGGCGAGATAGATAGCCAGCCATAAGTATTCCTTCACAGAATTAGGCAGCGCCACACCATGTGCCACGGCGCCTAGGAATGCCGCCACAACCAAACAAGAAAAAATACCGAGCCAATAGCAGGATCGAGTCGTCAGTGGCGACTTGGCGCGTAAAATTCCAATAGCCATTAACGCCGCAAGCGCCAACAGCAAATCCGTTCCTGCAGTGGTTAACTCAGTGATACTCGCAACAAAATTCATAGTGCATCCAGCGTTATGGGTTACAGATATGATGAGGATTAAATAGCTTATCTTAAGCCATTAGACGGGTCCGGGTTCAACAATTCAGCCACTAAATTAGCCCAAACCTACGCAAGCCTCAAACCCAGTGTCAAGTATCAACACTAGATCACCACTTTGCTGGGATATTGGCGATCGCTTAAGCTAAGATTGAGGCTGTTAACCTAGGGTCGCACATGGAACACGAACACCTTCAGCACTTTTATATTAACGAAGAGCAGTCCATCTATTTGCTCAGCCAACGGGATGCGAAAAAGCTCAAGTCTTGGCTAAGCCTGTGCGAGGCTCAATTGCGTCGACTGGGCTACACAGGCGTTACCATGATTGGCAAGGGCGCCTACGGCTTCGTGTTCGCCGGCCGAGACAGTAGCAATCGCGATTTTGTGTTCAAATTTTCCCGTATTACCTTGCCCCAACACGTCCAAGATCGGCTAGAAGACGAAGGTTATATGTTGTCTCAGGTCAACATTCCGGGCGTACCCGCCTTCGTTGAGTTCCAAAAGGTCCATGGCCAATCCATTCTCATGATGGAGCGAGCCCCTGGCGTCAACCTAGATGACTACGCTCGCCGCACCGGCCGCTTAGCACCCCGGCTCATCTTAAAAATTGCCGCACAACTCGCCGACATCTTGCAACAATTGCGCAGCTATGCAGAAGAACACCATCAAGCACCCATCGTACACGGTGATATAAAACCGTCTAACCTGATGTGGGATGAGAGCACCGAACAACTGCGCCTGATCGATTGGGGCGCGGCTGTCTACGCACAACTTGATGCCTTAGGTCAACACGCCAGCCAAGGTGGCCTGAGCGCGCTCTCGAGCGACTTACAACAAACCAACGCCAAGCTTGGCGACATCTATTTTATTGGCGAAGAGCAACTCAATGGCGGCTTGTCTTCACCGAGGTTCGACGAGCAAGGTGCCGCGGGCAGTTTGTACGCACTGGCGTCGGGCCAATCCAGCCGCTTTGGTCAGCAGGTCATTACCCCAACATCCCTAGGGCTGCCCCGCGAATTTGCGCGAACCCTTACGCACCTACTTAGCAGCGACAAAGTGTTACGCGATAAAGCTGGCGATTATTTTCTCAAAAACATGCGCCACATGAAAAATATTGTGACCAGCCGCAACCTCGATGTATCAAACAACGACGACGTTGCACTCCTGCCCATCACAAGTTACCCCAAGCAGCACGAAGTAGACACGGTGGTATACAGTTCGCGGAAATCTTTTCTACGGCGCGAAATGGACGACGAGCGTTTCTCCTCTATAGATCCGACAGAACTCGATAAGTACTACAAAAATTTTCTCAGCGGCATGGGCGATACGGAGAAGGGCTTTGTCACCGCCGTGAGTCACCTCGGCCGCTACCCGCTGGTGGGCGGGCTGGCGATTCACTGGGATGAACTCGGCATTCACATAGATTCAAGCTTGAATTTGTACGATGAACACCTGCTTCCCGCGTTTACTTCGGCGGTGAACAATATGGTCCACCTAGGGCGTGCGATTAACAAACAAGGCGTATTTAAAAGTTGCATCTTCGATGCCAGGAAAACATTACACATCGAGCGAAAATCTGAAAACGAAGCTTTCGTTGTTAAGCCAGGGCAAACAATAACCTTCGATATATTGCCGGCGACGCAAAACCAAGACCAGTCGTCCCGCTCCCACTCCTATTTTGAAGATGGTGACGATCCCGATGAAATGCTCGAGCTACCGCCTGAAATCATGGTACCCATTACCGAGATGAACCAGATCCACCACTCCGGCTGTATTATTTTCGAAAGTTTAGAAAAGCACTTAAAAATACATAACTACCTGCGCCTGCGCGACCCCAGCCAAGAGGAGGATTTAAAGCGCTGCCTCGGCACGATATTAGACAATGTACACCATATTAAAGGCTTGGGCGTTTCGGGGTTCATGAAGCTGCCCTATCGCGACACTAAAGTTTTCCCGCACCTGAGCACTCAACCAGACCGCTTTTGCGACTATGGCCTGTGACAAACTGAATGCAAGCCATTATATTCAGCCCCAAATACCCGACACAGTTAGCATCTATAGCAAGGAGATGATGTGACCAATGCAATCTCGATTCGACAGCTCAACAAGACCTATACGTCGGGCCTAAAAGCCCTCAATAACATCAACCTCGACATCAAAAAAGGCGAAATATTTGCTTTACTTGGCCCCAATGGGGCCGGCAAGACCACCTTAATTAGCACCATTTGTGGCATCGTCAACCCAACCGACGGTGAGGTTACCGCTAATGGCCACAACGTGGTGACGAATTTTCGCGCCGCCAGGAGTTGCATTGGCCTAGTACCGCAAGAAATAAGTACCGATGCCTTCGAAAGTGTTTATGCAACCGTCAGTTTTAGCCGCGGCTTGTTTGGTAAGCCAGCCAACCCCGCCTATTTAGAGACTATTTTGCGCCAACTTTCCCTGTGGGATAAACGCGACGCGAAAATCATGACGCTCTCTGGCGGCATGAAGCGGCGCGTGATGATTGCCAAGGCGTTATCCCACGAACCCGATATCCTATTTTTAGATGAGCCCACGGCCGGTGTCGACGTCGAGCTCAGGCAAGACATGTGGACAATGGTCAGAGGTTTGCGCGAGCGCGGTGCCACAATTATTCTCACCACTCACTATATCGAAGAAGCGGAAGAAATGGCCGACCGTATTGGCATCATCCGCAAGGGCGAGATTCTATTGGTTGAAGAGAAGCGCGCGCTGATGCAAAAGCTGGGCAAGCGAGAACTTCGCTTGCACTTGCAAACCCCACTGCCCGAAATTCCACAGGCATTGCAATCGCTACCCTTAGAGCTGTGTAGTGATGGCAACGAGTTAATCTATCGGTTCGATTCGCAAACCGAACACACGGGCATCGCAGAGCTGTTAAAACAACTGGCGTCCTACAACATAGATTTTAAAGATTTGAGCTCCAGCCAAAGTTCTTTAGAGGATATTTTCGTTGACCTATTGAGGGCGAAAGCATGAATTTTTACGCGGTAAAAGCCATTTACACCTTTGAGATAGCACGCACCCTGCGCACCTTAATGCAAAGTATCGCGTCGCCAGTTATATCCACATCCTTGTACTTCATCGTCTTTGGCGCGGCCATTGGTTCCCGCATGGGCGAGATCGATGGCATCAGCTACGGCGCCTTTATCATACCCGGGCTGTTGATGCTCGCTCTGCTGGGCGAAAGCATTTCTAACGCGGCTTTCGGTATCTTCTTCCCGAAATTTTCGGGCACCATTTACGAAGTGCTGTCGGCACCGGTCTCCTACGTGGAAATTGTTGCAGGCTATGTGGGTGCCGCGGCGACAAAATCCATCGTCCTCGGTTTGCTCATCATGGTAACCGCACGTTTTTTTGTTGCCTACGAGATTGAGCACCCCATCTGGATGCTCTGCTTCTTAATATTGACGGCGGTAACTTTTAGCCTGTTTGGTTTTATTCTTGGCATATGGGCAAAGAATTTTCAGCAACTCCAAGTGGTGCCACTACTGGTCATTACGCCGCTCACATTTTTGGGCGGTGCCTTTTACTCCATCAACATGCTGCCGCCCTTTTGGCAAACGGTGACACTCTTTAACCCAATCGTCTATTTAATCAGCGGATTTCGCTGGAGCTTCTACGGCGTCGCCGACGTGCACGTGGCGGTAAGCGTCGGTATGACGTCCTTGTTCATGCTCGCATGCCTCACCTACATTGCCTGGATATTTAAAACCGGCTATCGGCTGCGAGAATAACCCGAGCATCAAGGCAGAGAATCGCTCTGCCTTGATGCCCTGGTCTTTTTATGGCGGCCTCTGTACAACCGCAATAAGCGATTGCACAATTGAACAAACTCACAAAACATCTAACTACACCGACCCCAGCAGGTACCTCAGTGGCAAAGCAGAAACACGCCGACATTTCCGAAAAAACCAACGCTGAAGCCCAGGCCATTACCAAGAAGATTCAACGCCCAGGGCAAACCAAAGAACAGAGCAAGCTAATTGCTCAAGGCATCGAAAAAGGCATTGATCTCTATAAAAAACAACAAAAGGCAAAGGCCAGGGAATTAGATAAGGCTCTGAAGAAGGCCAAACAGCGTCCCGAAACCGTGACGCCGGAAGCGAAAAACGCCCACCCCACTCAACCTAGGGCGGCGCAACTCCCCTGGTCGTTGCTGGCAATCTCGTGGCTACTTTTTTTCTTGGTTGCCGGGGTTTATTTAATCAAGATAGCAAATTAATTTCGATGCATTCGAAACTATGAGCGTAGAATGCCCTCTCCGTTAATACTGGTTGTCGACCAGCCTCCGTGTATTCATTCTGTCTAAAAGTCAGCAGCTACCCAACTGCCTTAATCGAGCACTGGGCCCAAACAATTGCGACATGGAACCAGACGGCAGCGTCGATACCTTAGAGCGCTGCTATATTGAGCGCTATGTACCACGCCCTCCCCCCCATCTAATCGACTTTTACCCACACCTTTATTAGGTTAAGCTCAACTTCTTAAGCGCTATGACAGGCGCAACCTTTGATTTCACCTGCAAGTAGCGATACATGGAAAGATCTGGCTCCCCGGAAGCGCAAAATATAGAGGCCGAACTGATTCGGATGTTAGCCCAACAGGGCCGGCTAACCCTTATCCCACTGGCAGTTGCGCTGTGCATGGTTGCCACCTTTGCAGCGGATAGCCTACCTCAGTGGATTTGGGGCGGCTGGCTGGCGCTCGCGATGCTGCTATTAGTTTTTCGCACCCAAATATTTATGCGCCTGCCCTATTATCCAGCGCTCACCGATCACAAGAAACTTCAACTCGCTAGCTGGGTATCCGTTTGCAACGGCGTCGTGCACGGTATGCCGCTACTCGCCTTTAACTATTTTTCCGAATTAGAACGCGCCGTGGTAACCATGATTTTAATGGGTACTAGCTCCATAACCGTGGCCACAACCGCTGGTTATAAACCCATTATTCTTGCCTACACCCTGCCAACACTCGGGCTAGCTTCCGTGGTTTGGGGGCTACATGGCTGGCAGCCCGTTTTCGACTGGCCATCGGTTGCTGGGGCCCTGCTCATCATTTGCTACTTGCCTCTGCTGATAAAGCTTGCCGGCAATGGCTTTTCTATTTTTGAGCGCTCTTATCGCGAACGTCTCGCCCAGTCAGCTGTCAACTTGCAGCTACAAAGTGTTTTAGAGCAGGCGGAGTCGGCGTCGTCGGCTAAGACGCGATTTCTAGCCTCAGCCTCGCACGACTTGCGACAACCCATTCACGCGCTGTCGCTGTTCGGTACCGCGCTTAGTAAGCGACCGCTTGACGATGAAGCGCGCGATATCGTTGGTCACATGGAAACCGCGCTCGGCGCCTTGGCATCACAGCTCGATTCACTGCTCGACATTTCCAAATTGGATGCCGGCGTGGTTACCATTAATCGGCAAACCTTCAATTTGCTCGATATGGCCGAGCGATTACAAATAGAATTTGGCCCCGCCGCCGAAGAAAAAGGCTTGAGTATTTGGCTAGATTGTTATGTTGATGTGTTTGTCGATACCGATGAAATACTGTTCGAAAGAATTCTACGCAACCTATTATCTAACGCCATAAAGTACACCAAAGCGGGCAAAATCATGCTCTCTATCAACGCCGAAGATGAAGTCGTCACCGTATCCGTGGTGGATTCAGGGCGCGGTATTCCAAAAGCAGAACAACAACGGGTTTTTGAAGAATTTTATCAACTGGAAAACCCGGAGCGCGATAGACGCAAAGGGTTGGGCCTTGGGCTAGCTATCGTCAAGCGCTTGGTCAAACTGCTCAATATACAATTTTCCCTGTACTCGGTACCAAACGATGGCACAAGGGTATCCCTTACTCTGCCGATAAGTGCCGCAGCACCACAAGCGCCACAGTTAAAACCCAAAGTCATTAGCTCTTGGAATAACCTCCGCATACTGGTGGTAGACGACGAAATGGAAGTTGGCTTGGGCATGCAGGCGCTACTAGAAACCTTTGGCGCTACGGTGGACATTGCCGATAGCACAGCCTCGGCGCTAAAAGCCGCACTGACCGAAAAACCTGACATATTATTGGCGGATTTTCGCTTGCGTGGCGAAGATAATGGCATCGAGACGATTCGAAATCTGCGCGCCATCTACCCCAAATTACCGGCCATTTTAATCAGCGGCGACACAGCGCCAGATCGTTTGCGCGAGGCCAATGAAGCCGGCATAAAATTACTGCACAAGCCTGTTGCCGCACCCGTGCTTGAAGACGCTATCGCGGTTGCCTGCAACCTCGCGGTAACGGAATAAAACCATCGATAGGTCAAGGAAGAACCCATGCCCCGCGTTAGTCAGTGGATTTCTGAGCGATTTGAAAATTTCATAGAACAGGCGCAAGGACGGGAACAAGCGCTTAATTTCGACCTACTCATTGTCGGTAGCGGCTACGGCGGCGCCATAGCCGCACACACCTTTGCTGGCCGCCAGCACGAAGGCAGGCCGCTGCGCATTGGCCTACTCGAACGCGGTGATGAATACCTCACTGGCATGTTTCCAAAAGATTTTGCCGAATTACCCGGCCATGTGCGCGGCCTCGCCGGCGCTAGTCGCTTCGGCCAAAGTCACGGTTTATTCGACCTGCGCGTCAACGGCGACATGAATGTGCTCACCGGCAATGGCATCGGCGGCGGCTCGCTCATTAATGCCGGCATCATGGCGGCACCCCTGCCAGCGGTATTTGATCAGCGCTGGCCGATGGCCTTGCGCGATGGCGCGGGGCTGGATTTTATTCGAGCGAGAGCGCTTGTGGGCGCCGCCAGCAACGACGATAGCAGCATCGCCAATAGCATCGGTGCAAGCGGGAAAGTTCCAAATAAATACAGAAGCCTTGAGGCACTATCACCAGAAAATTGTACCGAGGCACCTGTTACTACCGCCATGCGCGACGGACCAAATCAAGCCGGCATTGAAATGTCTGCCTGCAACCATTGTGGCGATTGTGTCACCGGCTGCAATCAAGGTGCAAAAAATTCTCTGGATCTCAATTTATTGGCACAAGCCAAACACAAAGGCGTCGAAATCTATGCCGGCGTGAGCGTCGGTAAATTAGAACAAGACACACAGTCCGAAGATGGCTGGCTCCTACACTGTCATTTAACCCACGATAAATTGCGCCAAGGTCAATCAGGGGTTATCTACCTGCGGGCAAAGCAAGTGATTCTCGCAGCGGGCAGTCTTGGCTCGACGGAAATACTCATGCGCTCAGCCACCGAGCGATTAAAATTTTCCGAGCATTTAGGTCAAGGATTTTCCGGCAATGGCGACGCCATCGCCGTGGGTTTCAAACAAAATATGTTGGCTCAAGCCATTGCTTGGCCAGAGTCAAAACCCAGCGACCGCCAAGTTGGCCCAACCATCACGGGCATTTTAGATTTACGCGAATCCGCGGGCGTGCTAATTGAGGAGATGGCCGTACCCAATGCACTCGCGCAATTATTTTCCGAACTTTATACCAGCAGCAATGGGCTCAACGCCCTGACCCATTGGAATAATCAAGACCACACCAGCGGCCCTGTGGTCGACGACCCGCTATCGCTCAATCGCCACGACCTCAATCACACCTCCCTGTACGCCATCATGGGCGATGACAGCGCCGACGGCCAACTCGAACTGAAATCGCCGAAGGACAGGGTATTCGCCGAGGGCGAACTGCAGGTTCACTGGCCGAGCGTTAAAGATAAACCGCTATTCAGCGAGCAAATAAACCGCCTAAAAAGCCTCGCGGAAAAGTCTATTAAAGGCAGCGTTCTTAGCAACCCGGCTTGGTCGCCACTGCCTGCAGCGCTAAGCGAACTCTACGGCGCACCAAAAGGCCCGCTACTCACCGTGCACCCTCTCGGCGGTTGCGCCATGGCCGACACTATCGATCGAGGCGTGGTTAATCACCTAGGCGAAGTTTTTAATGGCGATGCCGTGGGCGGCACACACTCAGGTTTGGTGGTGCTAGACGGCTCTATTATGCCAAGCGCGCTCGGCATAAACCCGGCGTTAACCATCAGCGCACTAGCCTTGCGCGCCAGCGAACATTTATGCGCGCAATGGGGTTATGTGGTCGATCAAATAGCCTGCTTAAATCTCGACCCAATCGCAACAGTCCGACCCCGTTGGCGCGACACCAACGTCGAAGCAAAACAGACACCTACAAAAATTGAAGTCAATGAACGCTTGAGCGGCGAAATAAGCCTCGCCACCAGCACTGGCCAAGCAACCTTCATTGCGGAGTTAACGCTCAAGTTTAAAGCCAAGGCATTGACCGATTTTTACACCTGCGCAGGCAACGGCAGCAGACAAGATAGGGTGTCGGAAGTCAATGGCGAGAGCGACGGTGATAAACCCTGCAGCTATCTGCGCCTATATCAGCCAACAACTTGGCATCAGCTCACCAACAGCCGCGCCAATGAGTCCGCCTTTGAACAGGCGGCGCTATTAATAGCCCCTATCAGCGGTCAATTGGAGGTGATGCAGCGCCAGCCACTCAGCGCCAAACGGCGCTACTGGCGCGGCACTGTTGCATGGGCTTTGAATAGGGGCATACGCGATATACTGCAGAGCTTGCGCCACTCGAGTGCCACCACTTCGACCCTGAGCCTGCCGGAAAAAGCCAAAAATTTATTAAAGCTAACAGGTTACGCCGGCGAAGCACGACTATTCCTATATGAACTCGCTGTACATAAGCCTGCTACAGGCTGGCCGACGGAGTTTCTAGCGTTTGACGATAATCGCGATGACTATGCCATAGCTGGTAAAAAAACCATCACTTACAATCGTCGCGCCAACCCCATTAGGCAGCTATCCGACATAACCCTTACACAATTTCCGGGTTTAATAACGCGAAAAAAGCCCGCTGTTCTATCCTTTGATAACCGAAATATCGCGCGCAATAACCAACCGCTTATCAGCATCACTCAGCACCAAAATTTGGTACAAGCGTTCGCTGACCTGTGCTCGTTTTACGCCTATTTTGCGCGCCTAATGATGACCACACACCTACTCACATTTAGATTGCCCGATACGCCGAGCACCAAACAACCCCAGCGCTTTGCTGGAAAAATAAAGGGCCTACCCGCACCCGAAATGACCGAGTTGCAGGTTGCCACTTTAGAAAACGGCTTGCCTATTTACATCCGACTAACGCGCTATAAAAATACAACCAGCAACCAACCACCCTTAATCATGCTGCACGGTTACAGCGCCTCCAGCACTACCTGGGCCCACCCTGCCATTCCAAATTGTGCGGCCAGTTATTTCCACAAGCGCAACCGAGATATTTGGCTAGTGGACTTGCGCACCTCCTGTGGCTTTTTATCTGCCATGTTGCCCTGGCATTTTGAAGATGTCGCCTTTCAAGACATACCGCTAGCCATAAGCCACGTACTCCAGACCACGGGGCAATCGCAGTGCGATATCATTGCCCACTGCATGGGTTCAGCCATGCTGAGCATGGCAATATTGACGTCACCTCAGGCCGGTGCAGCTTACTTTAAAGAGCGCAAACAGCTACCCAGCGCCATTCGGAATTTAGTGCTCACGCAAGTGGGGCCAAAGGTTTCCTTTAGCCCGATGAATATGACCCGGGGCTACCTGTTAAAAAATCTACGCCATCTCATGGGCAACTTGCCATTTACTTTCAAGCCCAATGACGTACCCTCAACAGTGGAATCACTTTTTGATCGCGCCCTTCAAGTGCTGCCTTATCCCGAGCAGGAGTTCAGCAGAGAAAACCCCACCTTCTCTTGGAAACAAATACGTTGGTCGGCAACGCGCCGGCGCATAGACGCGCTCTACGGCCAAGCTTTTGCCTTAGACAATGTTTCAGACCGACTTCTCGAACATATCGACGATATTTTTGGCCCCCTCTCAATGGGAACCTTAAGCCAAACCATTCACTTCGCACTGCAAGAGCAAATTACCAATTTTGACGGTGAGAATGTCTACGCTGTACCAGAAAATTTTCGTAGCCGCTGGCACTGCAATACACTGAGCCTGCACGGCGCCAAGAGTGGGCTAGCCGATGTGGGTACGGCAACCCTGCTCGAACAGGCCATGACACAGGCTAAGGGCAAGTACCAAAACCATATATTCCCAAACTACGGCCACCAAGATCTGCTCATTGGTAATGGCTGCAAAGACGTGTTCGAAAAAATTCAGCAGTTCTTCGAGGAAAATACAGCAACGACCGTTGCACCAGCAAAGCTAGATGACCTACCCAAGGCACAAAATAGCTATCCCTTTTCGCTACCCAGTTTGGGGCCGGTTTTAGGCCCAGCGCTTAACGACCACCTGCCCGTCATGCTAGGCACACATCTATCGGCGTCGCGGCCAGACTGGGTGCTTTTTATTGAAGTTGATGCCGCAGGTAAACCGCTCGCGGATTTTAAACAGGCCCTAAACGACAAAACCTTGAGCCAACACTTTCACCTAATGGCTACACGGGCTATGCGCTATCAGTGGCTAAAATTAACCTTAGAAGGGCGCGCGAGTGGGCAGCGCGAAGGCATTTGGCAAAGTTATTTTATTCACGACCATCAATCTACAACGCAAGCGTTGCCACTATCAGCGCCACACCCTAACAACCTAATGGATTTACTCACAGAACAACACAGCCCCTATCAAGCGCTAACCGCCCAACACCTCAACAACATTTTTACCGATGACGGGTTTCAAGCGGCTTACCATAGTGCCCTAGCCCAAGCCAACACAGACAGACAATGCGGCCAGATCCACTGGCGACCAAGCCGCGACGAAAACTTTTCCTTTATTGTCGCCGCCTGTCAATTTCCAGCGACACTCACCGACCAACAGCCAGCATTTGCCAGCTACCAGCGCTTAGCCCAACGCCTAACCCAAGCTCATCCACCCCAACTCATGCTTTTGCTGGGCGATCAAGTTTACGTCGACCCAACGGCCGGTGTACTCGACGCGCAATCCTATCACCACCGGTATATAGAGCCTTATCAAACCTGGTTAGCGCAGCCAGAGGTTATTCAAGTATTGCGTCAACTGCCCAGCTACATGATGCCCGACGACCACGAAATTGCGAACGATTGGGATCTCAGCGTTGGCCGCCAGCGAAATTTCGTGCACGCAAAGCCCGGGCGCGAAAACTATTTACGCTTCCAACGGCACGAGCTATTTCAACCCCAGCGCTGGCACTTTCAGAAGTCGCAGCAACTGACCGCGCTGCCACTTTGGCAAACCGCCGAGCACGGCGGCATTCATTTCTTTTGCGTCGATGCGCGCACCGAGCGCTCTGGCCGGTCGGCGCTTAACGCCGGCGCAGAAATTATGAGTGCCGAACAATATAGCGCGCTCACCGATTGGCTTAAGTCGACACCAAAAGCGGCGGCTAAAGTGATATCCACCAGCTCAATATTTCTACCGAGACGGCTTAGATCTACCACCGGCTTAGGAGCCTCGGCGCTATCCGATGCCTGGGACGGCTATTCGCTGCAGCAACGGGCCCTGCTCTCCTTTATTGCCGAGCAAAAAATTTCTAATTTACTTTTTGTCTCCGGCGACGAACATATTTCCTGTCACGCACAGATAGAAATTCAACACGCTGAAGGCACGCAACTAATTCACTCGATCCACAGCTCAGGTCTTTATGCACCGATTCCCTTCGTCAATACCAAGCCGGAGGAGTTTGCGGAAGACGATCAGTTAACGCTGACGGCAGGGCATACCCAAATGTCAGTTCGCATTAACGCATCCTTTTTCCCGGGTGATGGTTTTGCCGAATTGCGCTTTGAGCAAGTAGACAATCAATGGCAACTACACTGCGATTTCAACCGCAGCCAAGGCAAGATACCGCTGGCACTCAGCTTCACCAGCCCGGTACCTACAAGGAAAAGACCTGAGCCGGCGCCCAACTAAACCTTGAGGCGAGCTGCGGGCACCGATGGCCGTTTTTTCAGTTCTCGGCGCCGGCGCCCGCCCACCGCCCGGGCAGCGAGCTACTTTAAGGTAAACACAAATGTGTCATCCCTCGCACGATTAGGGCTCAAAAGGCACAGCAGACTGCCTCGAAGCGCTGAGACCTTTCAGCACTTAGCCAATAAGCCTTTGTTTTTATTGTAAAAAAGAGGGGGCGGACCAGGCTAGCAGCTCATACACAACCTTACCCTAAGCTGGATTCCACTGAGCGGCGCTAAACAGCTGAATGATCGAGGTGCCACCCAGCCAGCATTTTTGAACTAACCTTTAACAGGGTCGCCGATTCTATTAACGCCTGCACCTTGGGAAGCCATGTCTACCACAAAGCACATCGCCTTATGCTGCACAATTACGCTTACCCTGAGTCTCGCTGGGGGTATCTACACGGCCTATTTAAACGAAAGCTTAATCAATCAAAAACTGAACCATATGGGGGAGTTACTGGCCGGGCAATGGCGAGCTCAATTTCTTGCACTTGAACATGGTTTACGCGGACTGAGGGGCGCCGTAGTCGCGGGGGCCGAGAGCTTCGATCAAGAAAAATTTAACCAATATATCGCGTCAAGAGAACTGCCAAAAGAATTCCCCAGCTCTCGGGCCTTCGGCGTCGTCAAGCGTGTCAGTGAAGCCGATCAAGCAGCCTTTATTGAACAAGCCATAATTGAGAATTCAGATTTTTCTTTTCGGCAGTTCAATCCCCACCCGGGCGACAGATATGTCCTCCAATATTTGGCGCCTGTGGGAATTTTCAATGATGTATTTGGTTTAGATCTCGGCTCCGAAGAAAAACGTCGCATGACATTCGACGATGCAAGTGCTAAACAAACGCTGCAAATATCGCCCCCGCTAAAATCGACCTACGCAACTCTGCACAATTCACCAGACTACATTGCCGTACTTGCTTATCAACTCGAGCCAAAAAGCGAGAATCAGGGTTGGGTAGTTGCACCACTATTTATCGAAGATCTATTTAACGGGATCGACAATGTCGGCAGTCACATCGCCGTCGAGGTCACAGAGTTAGGACTTAACTTTAACAGTAAAAATAATAAAGCGGCTAACCCAACTCAAACCTGGATTTTTGGTTCTAAGCGCGGACAAGTGATCAGCCATATCAGCGACGTAGCTCTGGCTGGCCGCCAGTGGCAACTAAAGGCGTTACCCACCCAGCATTTTTATGCAACCCTAGGCCTTACCCCTGCTTGGACAGTATCCATAGCCATCGCTCTCATCGGTGCTTTGCTTAGCATATTAATTTTGCTTCAACATAGACGAAAAGAAGAACAGGAATTTTTAGAAAAAAGCCAACGTGAACAACTTGGTGCATTAATCGACGCGGCGCCTTGCGGAATGATGTTCATCAATTCAGATTACCAATTCATCGCCGTAAACAAGCAACTTTGCCATCTAACCGGGTACACCCGCAAGCAACTGCTCGAATCGTCATTCCAACTCATCATGGGTGAAACTGATGATGGCAATAACTTGCTGATGTGCAGCACCACACAAAGCAACCTCAAAGTTAGCAGCGCGATAAACTTCGAGATGATGGTCAAGCGCAGTGATAACAGTATTTTTCCAGCCGCCATCGGTTTTTCCACCTTAAGGATTGGCCAAACAAATAATATTGTCGCCACCCTTGAGGATATTTCTAATCGACGAATCATAGAGCGAAAAACGGCAGAAAGTGAGGCCATGTTCCGGGAGCTTGCAAATGCAATGCCGCAACATGTTTGGACAGCCGATGCCGCCGGCACTTTGACCTATGTCAATCAACGTTGTGCCGAATACTTTGGTGAAACTTGCGAAAGTTTAGTAGCTGGAGCCTGGATAAAGCATATCCACCCAGAAGACAAAGACTATGTATTTGAAACCGGTCGAAAATGCCTAAAATCTGGCGATGTCTACCGAACTGAGTTTCGCATGAAACGGCACGACGGTCGCTACATATGGCACATGAGCCGTGCAGTGGCGACAAGAAATAGCAACGGCGAAATATTATCATGGTATGGCACAAATACCGACATTTCTGACATCCGACATGCACAAAGCGAGTTGGAAAATAGCGCGAACAACAACCAAGCAATTTTAAACAGTGTCATAGATGGCATTATCACCATCGACGAACAGGGTCGTATCCTAACGTTCAATCACGCCGCTACCGACATTTTTGGGTACGCGGAGGACGAGGCCGTCGGTAAAAACGTTAGCATGCTCATGCCCGAGCCGTACCGCACGCAGCACGACCAATACCTGGCTAACTATCTCGGCTCTGGCGAACCGAAAATCATTGGTAAAAGTAATGAACTGGAAGGTCAACACCGCGACGGTAGCATTTTCAAAATGGAACTTCGTGTGGCGGAAAATTCACGCGAAGGTCAGCGTTACTTTATTGGCATGGTTAGGGATATCACTGAGCGCCACTATAATGAAAAGCTACTGGCGACCCAAGATCACATTCTCGGGCTAATCGCAAGAAACGCAGAACTGCCGGTTTGCTTGGAGGCACTATTACTCGATATAGAAGCGCTATCGCCTGAAATGCACGGTTCTATACTATTGGTAGATGCTGGAGGAAATCGACTCTTGCACGCAGCCGCGCCTAGCCTACCCACCGAGTATAACGCCGCTGTAAACGGAGAAAGTATTGGTCCAAAGGCGGGCTCCTGTGGCACTGCAGCTTACTTGCGAAAACAGATCATCGTCGAAGATATTGCCACCGACCCACTCTGGGATGACTACAGAGAACTAGCGCTTAAGCATAATTTACGCGCCTGCTGGTCAACGCCCATTTTTTCAAAAAATCAGCTGCTCGGCACTTTTGCGCTTTATTTTTCGACCCCGCGCAAACCCAACGATAAACACCGCAGGGTAATAAACATGGCCACTCACGTGGCATCATTGGCTATTAGCCACGAACAACGGGAATCGCAAATTAGGCAACTAGCATTCTATGACTCGCTCACCAAACTGCCCAATCGATCCTTGGGTATGGATCGGCTAAATAGATCAATAGCGGATGCCCAGCGGCGTTCAGAAAAGCTCGCCGTTATTTTTATTGACCTCGATTCTTTTAAAACTATTAACGATAGCCTAGGGCATCACATTGGCGATCGCATCCTGCAGCACGCCGCCGAAAGGTTGCTGCACTGCGTGCGCGACAACGATACGGTATCGCGTTTGGGCGGCGATGAATTTTTCGTTATCCTAAATGGCAGTTCTGACAACATCGCCGAAGTCGTCACCCATAAAATTTTAGACGCGATGGCCGAGCCATTTGAAGTTGAAAACCATGTATTACATGCGACTTGTTCAATCGGTGTAGCGCTTTACCCCAACGACGGTAACGAGGCGAACACCTTAATCAGAAATGCCGATGCCGCCATGTACCGCGCCAAAGAAACCGGCCGCAATAATGTCAAGTACTATACAGAAGAGATGAACCGCACCGCCGTGGAGCGCATAACCCTCGAGCAAGAAATCAGAAAAGGGTTAGATAGGCAGGAATTTTTGCTCTACTACCAACCGCGCATCAACAATCAAACGGGAAGAATTATCGGTGTTGAGGCGTTGGTGCGCTGGCAGCACCCCACCAGAGGCTTAACCGCGCCGAACATATTTATCCCTGTGGCCGAACAATCTGGGCTTATCACTCCGCTCGGTGACTGGGTGCTAGATACAGCGTGTCAACAACTGAGCCAGTGGCTGGCCGACGGCATTTGCCATATCACTATGGCGGTGAATTTGTCGCCTCGGCAATTTAACGACAAAAACTTAATTGAAAAAATTGAATACGTATTAGATAAGTATAAATTGCCAGCGCGCTATCTCGAGCTAGAAATAACAGAAAGCATGGTAATGGATGAAAACATTAACATCTTAGAAACACTGGTCGATCTGAAAGAATTAGGGGTTACGCTGGCCATTGACGACTTCGGTACTGGCTACTCGAATTTGAGCCGGTTAAAACACCTCCCCATGGACGTTTTAAAAATTGACAAATCTTTCGTTGATGGCATACCCGACGATCCCGATGACACCGCCATTGCGTCCACCATCATCGCTATGGCCCACCATTTAAAATTAAAAATTGTCGCCGAAGGCGTAGAAACCTATCGGCAGCAGAAATTTTTAAGCGATAAACACTGCGATGAGATGCAAGGTTACTTATTTGGCAAGCCCGAACCGAGTGCTGTCATTGAACATCGGTTGGTAGATCAGAACAAAATCACTTAGTTGCTTTTTTCGCCAAATACTTGAGCGCAATTTGTTCACTGCGCGATGCTTTCAACCAGTGCCGAGAAGCTTCCACATGACGCCCCATTTTATCGGCCAAAACACCGCGAAGGTGCTCAGCTAAAATTACATCAGTCTCAAACAGGCGATCAAAATTGAGCTCAAATAGCTGCAAGCAAGCGATATCTTTAATGTAATGTAAGCCTTTCAAAGAGCCCAACTTCGCCAAGGGCAAAATTTGCTGTCCATGTAACCTATTTAAATCGACCAGATCTTCCCACTTAGCTTGCACAAATCGATTGCTGGCGTCGTCATAGGTAGCCAGCTGGGGAAAATCTGTTTCATCGGAGGGGTCGTAAAATAGGAAATGGTCACTCGGCTCTAGCCAGGTTTCCGGCAGGCGAAAACTCATATTGCCTAAGGGGTGAATCCTAGGTAACTGACGGTTTGAGCCGGTATCTGTCAAAGAGTAGTCAACAACCAGACGGTTGGACGAGCCCGTATGAATTGCAAAACCCCGCTCCATGACGCGGCAAAACAACTCGAAGTGTTCATCCAGTGTTTTTTGCGAGAGGTGATTAGGCTTAACCGCGCGCGACAGCAGGGCTTTAATGCTCTTTGTGTAGTTATCTGAGGACATAAAACAGCAGCCTCAGGGGTAAATAAGCCATGTCCTTGACCTGAAAAAACGCATCCGAAGGCGCTATGATACCGCGGGCCACCGACTTAACTCAACGCACCTAAGCTTATCTTTAAACACGAGCGTGGCGCTCACAGCAGTTAGGTAAACACTCAGCTGAAAGAACCAACCTTAGCGAGTCTTTGGAAGGCTGAAGGTGATAGACGCGCCCAGTGTGACATCGTCTGACCAAATTCTGCCGTTTTGCATGTGCATGAACGCCTGACAGAGATGTAAGCCAATGCCATGGCCAATATCGCCTTCAGTATCTGGCTCACTGTCTAGGCTTTCCTTGAAAAGCTGCTGCTTCAAGGTGTCGGATAAGCCCTTGCCTTGATCGCTAACCCTTAGCCAAATTTCGCTGTCGTGAACCCAGGCGCTTACCTTTATCTCTCCGCGCTTAGGCGAGTATTTAATGGCGTTGGTCAATAGATTTCTGATGACTGTCTTGGTTAGGGTTGGATCGGCGATTACCTGCAACTCTGGGCTAGCATCAATGACCAGTGTCAACTCTTTAAAATCGAGAGAATCCTGTAAGAGCACCAAGTTACTCTCGACTAAATCGATCACCTTACAGGCACTAAACTGTGCCTCGAAAGCACCCAATTGGTGTTGCGACCACTGCAACAGCTCATCCAACAATTGGTACACGTTCAACGAGGCCGTCAATATCGAGTTAGCCATGTCCGCGATACGCGCTGGCGATGTGTTGTCAGCTTTTTTAGATAAGGAGCGGGAGAAACCCAATATGCTATTGAAAGGCCCACGCAAGTCATGGGCGATCACGGAGAATATTTTTTCTCTGCGCTCATTCACCCGCTTCAGGCGATGATTATGCAGCCGCAGCTCCAACTGGCCAACCACTTGATCGGCCAGCGTTATTAGCGCTCGGCGCTGTACCTTAGTGAGTTTTTTAGGTTTTGAATCAATCACGCATAAAGTGCCGACGGGCAAACCACTGGGCGTCACTAGCGGCGCACCCGCGTAGAAGCGAATGTTCGGATCACCGGTAACCAGCGGGTTATCAGCAAAGCGTTCATCATTTAACGCGTTTTGCACCTCAAAAACACCTTGTTGCAGAATCGCGTGAGAGCAAAAGGCAACGCTGCGCGGCGTCTCGGTGGCCTCAAGGCCAACCCGTGACTTAAACCATTGCCGCTCGCAATCAACAAAGCAAATCAAGGAGATTTCTGTGCCGCAAATAGCGCTGGCGATTTCAGTCAGCTCGTCAAATGCAGTCTCGTCTTGGCTATCGAGCACCTCGTAGCCCAACAGCGCCGACATGCGGGCAGACTCCAGAGGATGATCGGGGGCGCTTTTCATGGTGGTCTCATTAGACGTTCGTGGAATACCCAGTATAGACAAGCCTCAAGTAATCACCGCGATTCATATGTGGCTATTAGAGGCTTCGCCAAAAACGTCTGGTCACGGTAGAAGACCACAAACTGAGCAGTAAACTTACGAACATGATGAGCGTTGTTGCCAACAAGTGACCAATGGGCAGCGCCGTCGCCAAACTGCCGAGCAGCGCCCCGAGGCTAAACCTAAGCGTAGTCTCGAACGCCGTGGCGCTGCCAAAATGTTTGTCCAGCAAATTTAGAAACATGGCTGAGCCGGAAGGCCCAATAGCAGCCCCTGTGCCAAAGGCCACCATCATGAGCGCCAATGCCAGCCACAGAGGCGGCTGTACGAAGCCGAGCACAACCAGTAACGCAACGATTGCAGCCAGCTGTATCCACACACCGCGTCTGAAAATGATGTGTGCAGGGAATCGCCCAACCATCCATTTTCCGATGCGATTACCCACCAGTATGGATACCGCGAATGCGCCAAAGGCATAGGGGAACTGTTCCGGCGCCAAACCGTATTCATCCATGATGATAGGCCCAGAGGCGGTGACGAACACCAAGCCCAACAAAGCGCTGCAACTCAGGCTCAATGCCTGCCAGCGAGCAATGTAAACGCCATCGCGCTGAAACCGTAAGACATAACCATATTGCGCCAAGGCGCCACTTAAGGAGAGCTTACCGGTGATGTGAGCATTGGACTCCTGCACCCAACCCACGACCAGCAGTAACAATAAAACGGCGGCTACCAACGACAATATAAAAATACTCTGCCAGCCTAGGGGCAACATAGCCGCGCCAATGATGGGCGCGATAATAGGCGTGAGCATGACCACAAAAATGATCTGGGCAATTTGCGCAGCCAAGCGCTCAGGCGGGGTAATATCCTTTACCATGGCGATGGCGCTCACCATCACCACACCACCACTAAAACCCTGCAGTAAACGCCAGCCGTTGGCGGACCACAAACTGTCGATAAACACCAGGGCCAGTGAACTAAGGGCAAACAAGATTAGACCAAACAGCACCACCGGGCGCCGACCCTTCTGGTCTGAAATAGCGCCACCAATCAACTGCCCAGCCGCGAGGCCCAGTAAAAAGTTACTCACTGTCCAGCTTACGGCACCAGCACTTACCCCTAAATAGTCGGCCAGCGCCGGAATGGCAGGCAAATAGCTGTCCATTGCCAAGGGCGACAGCGCCACAAGGGCCGCAGCGGTGAACAACAGCAACTTCGAAGATGGCAATTCAGACACAAAAAACCTTCTAAATCAAAAAGTTAAACAATCAAAAGCAGATCTAACAGAGCCCCAGTGTAACCTAACTCGCGCGCAATACTGGGTAGGAATAGCCCGCCCTTAGTGAAATTGGGTTGATCCAAAGCATAGATAAGAAAATAATTACAAAAGATAATGGTTCTCATCTTGGTTTACATCTCGATCACCGGTAAACTAGCAGGTTCTGGCATTCTCTCAATCGGCTTGAGCCGAAGGACAATAACGTGACATTAGATCAGCTCGATCTGCGCCAATCTGCTCGCGTCATTAGCATTAAGGGTAGCAACCATGTGTTGCACAGCCACTGTTCGCAGCTGGGTATAGCGCCCGGCGCGCCGATCGAAATATTGCACAAAGCGCAAGGGCGTGGCCCCTTGCAAGCCAAAGTACATGGCGCCCTGTATGCCATCCGCCAGGAAGATGCGGCCGCCATAGAAGTAGCGGTTTAATTTTCCCTTACTATTAGGTCATCGTGTGAAACAAATTGCCTTGGTGGGCAGCCCCAACTGCGGCAAAACCACCCTCTTCAACGTTTTAACCAAATCCAATCAACGCACCGGTAATTGGGCCGGCGTCACCGTCGAGCAAAAAATCGGCGAATTCAAAGTTGGCGCTGAGCGGGTTGAGTTAATTGACCTGCCCGGTGTGCACATGCTCACTGACTGCCCGCTGAGCATCGACGCCAAAGTCACCAACGACTACCTCAAAAACGCCCAACCCGACGCCATTTTGCTGGTGATAGACGCCACCCAATTGCGGCGTCAGGCCGAGCTTATCCCTCAGCTGTTAGCCACAGGCCGGCCCGTGGTTATCGCACTGAACATGATGGACGCCTTGGCCGATCATGGCCTCGAGCTGGATTTAACCGAACTCAAGCTGCTCTTGGGCGAGCGCCTGGTGGAAGTATCCGCCGCCAAACAAACCGGCTTAAAAGCCCTAGAAAAGACGCTAGAGTTAGCACTCACTTCAACGCCAGCGCCCGCCACAGAAGACGGCGACGATTGCGCCTGCCAGCCGCTGCCGCGCAACGAACTCAGTTTAGAGGGCCTAATTAGCGCCGTCGACAAGGCCACCACCTTCACCGGCGAGCCAACACTGACCGAGCGCATAGACCGCTGGCTGTTGCACCCGGCGCTGGCGATTCCAAGCTTTTTGTTTGTGATGTATCTGCTCTTTATGGTGTCGGTACAGTTTGGCGCGGTGTTTATCGACTTCTTCGATATTTGGCTCGGCAGCTGGATTGTCGAGGGCTTGCGCTGGGTACTCGCCGGCTTCGGCTCGCCCGCCTGGCTCATCGCCTTCATGGCCGACGGCGTCGGCGCCGGCCTGCAACTGATCGCCACCTTTATTCCCGTCATTGGCGCACTCTACCTGTGTATGAGCTGGCTCGAAGACTCGGGTTACTTGGCGCGCGCGGCCTTTGTCATCGACGGGGTGATGAGCCGCATCGGCCTACCTGGGCAAGCGTTTATTCCGCTCATTGTCGGCTTCGGTTGCAACGTGCCCTCGGTCATGGCGGCGCGCTCGCTCAGCTCCACCTCGGCGCGCTTGACCACGATTTTTATCGCACCGTTTATGTCCTGTAGCGCTCGCCTGTCGGTCTACGTGTTTGTCGGTAGCGCCTTTTTTCCGGAGCAAGCCGGCCTCGCCATTTTCTCGCTCTACCTGCTCGGCATACTGGTCGCCGTTGGCTCGGCCTGGCTGCTGCGCAAAACCCTGTTTGGCCGCTATCACGAGCCTTCTATTTTGGAGATGCCCTCCTACCGCCGCCCGGTGTGGCGCAATGTTTTCACCCAAGCCGGGCACCGGTTGCACAGCTTCATGCTGCGCGCCGGCAAGCGCATTATGCTGGTGGTAATCGTATTGTCCTGCTTGGGGGCGGTCAAAACCGATGGCAGCTGGGGCGCACCCGGCAGCTCGGATTCCGCACTCGCGTGGATAGGCAAAAAATTAACCCCGGCCCTCACCCCCATGGGTATAGGCGAAGATAACTGGCAGGCAACCCTCGGTTTATTCAGCGGCCTGTTTGCTAAAGAAGTCATGGTGGGCACCATCCAAACGCTTTACACCCGGGAAGACGCCGATGTAAACGCCGATGCCGAGGTTCCCATGCCCGATTTCATCGGCGACCTAGGCGCCGCATTCACCAGCGTGGCCGACAACACCAAAGCCATGTTTGGTTTAGAGCCAGTGCCAGATGCCGACGCGGACGTACCGCTGATTGCCGATAACCCTATCGGTAACCTCTTCCCGTCTGCCTGGGCCGCCTTCTGCTTCCTTGCCTTCGTGCTCTTGTACGCGCCCTGCGTTGCCACTCTTGGCGCCATGCAGCGGGAAGCGGGCTCGGGCTGGTTGCGCTTCTCACTGATTTGGAGCTTGATGCTGTCCTACTGGATCGCCAGTAATTTATGGCAGCTCAGTTTAATCCTGCAGCAACCGCTCTACTCCAGCCTCTGGTTTATTGGCTCAACGCTGGTACTAGCGCTGGTGTATTGGCTAATTGTGAAACGAGTTAGAGAAAAACACCTAGGTGAAATCAACGTTATTAATATTGCTTAACCTGCGGTTTTGCAAAAAAATACCTGCATATGCAGGTATTTTTTTTGCAGAAAATTGCTGACAATAGCTTCGCTCTCATCGGTCCAAAACTTTTAGCAACACACTTTTGCCCTGTTTTGCACTATGATGCAGCCCATTATTTTAACGCCACGCTACAAAGGATATTGGCTATGTGGAAAGCCCTTCTTGGTATCGCACTATGCCTTGCCATCAACATTCAAGCTCAGGCTGAACCGAGTGAATTTGTCTATCAAGACCAAGGTCGCGGCAGCGCAAAAGAAAAAACAATGCGCAAACTTTACGATATCATCCCTAACTCGAGTCAAAGTGCAGCGAACGCAAGGCTGGTAATTCTGCGCACTATGCAAAGTATCAAAGGCCCAGCATGTCTACTCGAAGAGGAAGGCGAGGGTTTTATAACCTGCCGTTGGGACTATAAGGGCCACGCGATATTTCACCGCGTTGAATACAATGACCAAGCCGTACAAATCAAATACGGTGGTGGTATTAATGCCTACGCATGCGAAAAATTGGTCGGTTATTTTTGCTACAAAATTCATCGAAACTATTTTAAGTATGGCGCCAACTTTCGCAAAGATCTGAGCCGAGCTCTGTAAATTACCAAGGAAGAAACCATGAAAAACTATTGCGCAATCCTTGTTGCCGTCGTAGCACTGTTTAGCTTATGCCAAAAAGCCTTGGCCCACACTTTGTACCAAGATCCCATCAAGATTCAAGCTTATGTGACCGATCCGGCCGCAGCAATAAAAAAAGGCATGCAACAATATGATTGGCTCGTAGAGTCAGAAGATGCCAGCGGCTTAATCGCAAAGCTTGTTTATAAAGACTACGAACTGCGGGTTGCTATCAGCTACAGCGCGACTCAGATCGACGTAGCATCACTGTCGGAAAAGCGCATCAACTGCGTGGTCGCGAAACGTGAAAAGTGTGAGATTGAACAGGCCTATATCGACCGCTGGCGTTCGAATTTACGCCGTGGCATAACCAAAGCCATTCACGACCTCGCCATTGCCGACGCTTACACTAAATTAGCAGCACAATAATCGGAATTTATAACGCGCGCCGCAGCGAAAGGCCTTTTCTGACGGGGCGGCGCGCAGCTCCAAGCCCGCTCATATCGGCGATTGAACTACATAACCAAATATAAATCGTCCGCCTGCGCAAGATTATCGTACAGCTCTGCGAGCAAGGTTTTAATTTCTACCTCAGTGCAATCGTCATCGATACCTGGATACACAATCCGCTCTTCGCGGTTGTTATGACAAGCAAGAATAGATTGTAGTTTTTTTGCTTCCGGCGCGTGGACAGGAAAATCATACTGCGCCATAAGCGCGAGCAGTAGCCTAATTTGCTGGTGCTCTGCCACCATGCCCACCGTAGGCCCTACGTCGACCCAGCCAGTCTTCTGCTCAAACAGCGGAAATAACAACTGCTCTTCCCACGCCATATGACGCTCTAGCCCAAATCGAAAAGCCGCAAACAGCGCCCGACTGTGATCGACATCATCGGCGTAGTAAGCGGCTTCCAACAAGCAATCTAAACGATCGTGGTCGCGTACAAAGAAATCGGTAACCGCCAAGCAACGGGACACACTTGCCTCCAATCAACGAATAAAATCGATCTTGAAGTCTACGCGATCTTAGCAGCCATAGCCCAACCACTACCCCTAAAGGAATGGCAGTACCACCCATGCGTCACGCTAATGCTAGCTACCGAGACTAAAACACACCTGATCAACAGCGCAGGTTATCGCGCTAACTTGCTGGTAGCCCATGCGTACCAGCTGCTCAGCCGCGAGGGCGGCGCGGCCGCCAGTGGCGCAATGTATGTAGATGGGTTGCTCCGCACACGAACACAGCTCGCCCATCTTCATTTCCAAGACCCCGCGCGGCACATTGATTGCGCCAGCAACACTTTTCAGTGCGGCTTCCGCCGGCTCTCGCACATCCAAGAGCAAGCCCTGGTTAGCAGCGATTTCAATTTTAGCCTGTGCCGCGGTAATACAGCGCACCTTAGTACGCGCCTCAGCAACGAGCGCTGGAACCGTTAATAGTGACATTGACCTTTCTCCTTATGTTCAACGACTTTCTAAAGTAAATGCAGCACCCATGCTGCTCACAACTAAGCCGGCAGCCCTAACTTCTTCAATAACGTCATCATGGGGCACCAGCGGGTAAAGGCCGATTGCAGCAGATTAGCACCTACAAAGGCGGTCAACGCCAACCACCAAGGGTTAACCCCGACAGCAAGCGCTACACTCACAAGCACAACAACGCCGGCAATAAGCCGTAAAGCTTCATTAATGGTCATAACATAGCCTCCTATTCAAGCTAAAATCATAATATATTAGACATTGCTTAATTAGCAACATCTGATTTAAACTTAAACATCGCTCACTCACGCTAGACACCGCCTATGAATAACTGGATCGATAACACTGTTCACGCGACCCTAAAAGGTGGCCTGCCGCTGTTCATCTTCATCATTTCGCTGCTTGCGGGTGTGCTCGCCCTGCAATTCACTGCGCGCGAAGAAGAGCCACAGATAGTGGTGCCCATGGTCGATGTGCTGGTGCAAGCCCCTGGCTTAGCGGCACAGCAAGTAGAAAAGCAGGTCACCACGCCGCTGGAAAAATTACTCGCCCAAATACCCGGTGTTGAACACGTCTACTCGCGCTCCATGACTGGTCGAGCCGCCGTTACGCTGCGCTTTTATGTGGGTGAAGACCGCGAAGACGCCATTCTCAACACCTACAACAAGTTATTCTCGAACCAAAATAAAATACCGGGCGTGGTCGAACAGTGGCTGGTGCGGCCGGTTGAGGTCGACGATGTGCCCATCATGGTGCTGGCGCTGTGGAGCGATAAGCCCGAGCGCTACACAGATTTCGAATTGCGCCGGTTCGCCGAAGAATTATCTACCTCCCTACAAGCGATTCCCCAAACCAGTGAAGTGAATGTGGTGGGTGGCAGGCCGCGCACTGTGACGGTGTACATAGACCCGGAAAGCTTGAGCGCGCGCAAAACCACCACCGCCGATATCGTTGCCGCACTGCAAGTGTCTAACCTGTTGCAATCGGGCGGCTATTGGGCGTTTAACAATCAAGCCATCGAAATGGAAAGCGGCGACTTTATTCGCAGCCTCGAGGAACTTAAACAACTGGTCGTCAATGTGATTGACGGCGTGCCGGTGTACTTACAAGAAGTTGCGCACATTAACGACGGCCCGGCCGAGCCCAGTTACTACACCTGGATAGATTTCGCACCCGGCCACCCCGCCTTTAAAGCGGCAAACGACGGCTACCCCATGGTGAGCTTATCCATTGCCAAGCAGCGCGGCTCCAACGCCGTTTCTGTTGCCGCTGCCGTACACGAATTAATGGCCGACGTCAGCGCCAAACTTTTGCCACCGGAAATACATCTCGAGGTGCTGCGCGACTACGGCCAGACCGCCGACGAAAAAGTCAACAACCTCACCAGCAGCCTCGGCTTCGCCATATTCACGGTGGTGATTTTTATCGGTGTCTTCCTCGGTTGGCGCCAGGCCTTGGTGGTCGGTTTAGCGGTGCCTATTTGCTATGGTGCCACACTCGGTTTAGACATGGCCTTTGGCTACACCATTAACCGCGTTACCCTGTTTGCGCTGATTTTATCGCTTGGCTTACTGGTCGACGACCCTATCACGGGGGTCGATAATATTTCGCGCTTTTTAAAAGACGGCAAAGGCGATAAAAGCGATCGTATCGTTGCCGCCATCGGTGAAATTAAAGTACCGCTGGTGATGTCCACTGTCAGTATTGTACTTGCCTTCGTACCGCTGGCATTTATCACCGGGATGATGGGGCCTTACATGGCACCCATGGCATTTAATGTGCCGGTTTCTGTGGTCGCCAGCACCTTAGTGGCCTTCTTAGTGACACCTTGGTTGGCATCGAAGCTTTTACGTGCCGATGACCCAAGCCAGGAACCCGTTAACGTAAACCAAGGTAGCCTATACCCGCGCCTGATTACACCTTTGTTAGAAAATCCGCGCAAAGCAAAGCTCGTACTCTGGTTAATGCTCGGGCTATTCCTAGGCGCGGCCCTTTTACCAATGATGCGCGCGGTACCACTAAAGCTGTTGCCCTTCGATAACAAAAACGAAGTGCAAATTATTGTCGACATGCCGGAAAGTAGCTCGCTGGAACAAACCGCGGCGATGACGCGTCGCATCTCCGCACAGGTAAGCCAAGTGCCGGAAGTGCGAGCCGTAGCAGCCTTTGTCGGCATTCCGTCGCCCATCGACTTCAATGGCATGGTGCGCCAATACTACCAACGCGAAGCGCCCCATACGGCAGACTTGCGCCTAACACTCATTGACAAAACAGAGCGAGAGCATCAATCGCACGGCGTTGTGCTTCGCTTGCGCGAACTACTTGCGCCACTAAACCAAGACGGCGTGAACATCAAAGTAGTTGAAGTCCCGCCAGGCCCACCGGTGTTAAGCACCTTAGTCGCGGAGATTTACGGTGATCGCTTCACCTCTTATCAGAGCCAACAAGCGGCGGCTAAAATCTTAATGGCTCGGCTAATGCGCGAAGCTCATGTCAGCGAAATTGATTCAACGGTAGAAGCGCAAAAAAGTCGCCAGCGCTTTATCGTCGACAAACAAAAGGCCGCGCTGTCGGGTGTATCTACCGATGACATCAATCAAACCTTGGCCATGGCCAACGCTGGTTACGCAGCCGGATTTTTACAGGGCTTTCAGCACACAGAGCGAGCGGCTAACCCGCTGCCGATTTACTTGCGCCTAGCGCCAGAAAACCGCGTGCACTTGAACGATTTTGCGCGCTTAAACGTCAAAGGCCGGGCCGGCATAGTGCAACAAAATACTTTACAGGGTTTGGAGAGCGCACCGCAGCCGCTTGTGCCCATTGGTGAACTTGGCCAGTTTGAGCAGGGCTACACCGATCACACGATTCACCACAAAGATTTAAAACCCGTCGCCTACGTAATGGCCGAACTTAACGGTCGCACGCCGGCAGAAGTCATCGCCGATGTAAATGCCGACATGAACCAACCGGCCGGTGAAGCACGTAGCGACTGGAAAAATAGAAACTTCATAGAAAGTTTTATCCGCGGCCCCGGCGACGGCTGGACCCTACCCGCTGGCACCAGCATCAAATGGACCGGTGAAGGTGAATGGCGAATCACCAAAGATGTGTTTAGAGATATGGGCCTCGCTTTCGCTTTTGCACTGGTGGCTATTTTTGCGGTGCTGTATTTGCAAACGGCGTCCACAGCCTTATCGCTCATTATCATGTCTGCAATTCCGCTCACCATTATTGGCATCATGCCTGGGTTTTGGTTGCTCAATCAATTTGGCGAGCGGACGATTGCCGGAAGCCCAGAGCCGGTGCTGTTCACCGCCACGGCGATGATCGGCATGATTGCATTGGCCGGTATTGTGGTGCGCAACTCGCTTATTTTAGTGGAATTTATTACTCAGGCGCGCGCCGCCGGCGCATCGATTAAAGAGGCGCTCGTCAACGCCGGCGCCGTGCGCATGCGCCCCGTTCTACTCACCGCGGGCACAACGCTGCTGGGTAATCTAGTGATTATTTTGGACCCGGTTTTTTCCGGGCTCGCACTCGCCATCATTTTCGGCATTATCGCCTCTACCCTATTTACCCTCATTGTCGTACCGGTGGTGTATCTGCTGGTATTCGGCGCAGAAGAAAATATGACTCAAGAAGGTTTAGCTCATGAATAGTCTGATTAAGCGTTGGGGCTTACCAACGCTAGCCGTCATCGTTTTATTATTAATGGTGGCTTGGATGGCCGGCTTGTTCAGCGATAAATTAGCGCCCGGTGCCGGGCAAAATGCCGAAAATAGTAACAACGTCAGTAGCGATCAAGGGCTTGAAGTAAGTTCCGCTACTTATGCCATCTATGAAGCGGTACCGGCGTCGGTAGAAGCCAAACAGGCAACGGTTATCTCGGCCCGCATCATGGCGCGCATCACCGCCATCAAGGTGCGCTCCGGCGATGACGTTAAACAAGGGCAATTATTACTCACCCTGGAAAAGACTGATTTAACCTCTAAAGCTAAACAGGCCGGCGAGCAAATTCGCGCAGTGAGCGCGCGGTTAACAGAAGCACAACAAAATTTAGAACGTGCCATTAAGTTGCAACAACAAGGCCTGCTCGCGGCCGCTGATTTAGATAAGGCGCGCGCCAACCACGATGCACTCACAGCCGACCTCGCCGCCGCGCAACAAGCCCTGCAAGAGGCGAATATCGCCGTCAGCTATGCTGAGATTAAAGCGCCCATCGACGGCCGTGTAGTGGACCGATTTGCCGAACCGGGCGATACCGCAGCGCCCGGTAGCAAACTGTTAACGCTCTATAACCCTCTCACCCTAAGGGTAGAAGCCCAAGTGCGCGAACAACTGGCACTGACACTAAAAGAAAACCAATTATTGCAGGTGGAAATTCCAGCGCTGAAATTAAAAATCGATGCCGAACTGGAAGAGCGAGTGCCCGCGGCCGACCCAGGGTCGCGCAGCTTTTTAATTAAAGTGCGCATGCCATTCAACGCCCAATTGCAGCCCGGCATGTACGCCCGCCTGCTGGTGCCAGCGGGAAGCCTTAAACAAATTCGCATTCCCGCCGATCGAATCGTGACTGTTGGCCAGCTGGACTTGGTTTGGGTATTACAAGATGGCCAGGCCTATCGCCGCTTCGTAAAACTCGGCAATACCTATGGCGGCGAGATAGAAGTTCTCTCTGGCTTAACCGACGGCGATAGGATTTTACCCATCCCGACACGGGCCGAAGCCACGCGACACTAAGCCCGCGACCTGTCCTAGAAGTCCCATGAATGAGTGCGGCCATCCGCGGCAGCACTCGTGGCCAAGGCCACGCTATTCAGCCTCTGCTTAAACGCACCAGCGCTTAAATCGCTTCAACCAGTTCGCTAAGCTGCTGGCCGTAAAGTCCAGGTAATCTAATGGGCTAGCTAAAAGTAATAATTAAAGTTTGCACCATTAGGGCGCACGACACCCTGTGCCACGCGCTGTTAAAAATAACCTTCCATTGGGCCGACTAAAATCTTGCGAGAGATCAACTAAACTGTATTTGCTGAGGCCGCGAAATGGCGCTTAGTAGTATTTAGCACCTAACTTTTGTAGTCTCTATAACGCAGGTACCCAACTCCGCAACACCTTGCAGACGCTATGCCCTATAAGGAAGAAAACTATGCTAGCACTCACCGCCAAAGACATTATGAAAACGGAAGTACTATTTGCCTACGAGGGTTGGTCGATCAAATACCTCGGTGAATTCTTTCGCAAACATAAGATAACCGGCGCCCCTGTCGTCGCATCCGATCATGAATTAGTCGGTGTGGTTAGCGTGACCGACGTCTTCAATTTTGAAAACTCAGGCCGAGAACAGAAACTCGCCAAACTGAAAGATTACTATCAAGAGTGCTACGCGCTCAATTTTCATGAGAAAGATTTAGAATCTTGGAGCCTGACCGCAGAAGAGAGCTGCACGGTTCATCAAATTATGAATAAGGAAGTGATATCGGTCGAGCCAAACTGCAATATTAAGGACATCTGCCGCACCATGGTCGGCAATGGCATTCATCGCGTATTCGTCACCCGCGACAAACAAATTGAGGGCGTTGTTTCCACCTCGGATATTCTCGGCCTTATTGCCGAAACGTAAAAGTGACAAAGCTGCAATGCGGGGGGCCGCCCCCTGCAAGCCATTATGGTGCACATAGATATTAGGCGCGCAAGAACTATTTTAGCTTGTGGCTTGAGGCTTGAGGCTTGAGGCTTGAGGCTTGAGGCTTGAGGCTTGAGGCTTGAGGCTTGAGGCTTGAGGCTTGAGGCTTGAGGCTTGAGGCTTGAGGCTTGAGGCTTGAGGCTTCCAATAGGCTAACAGATAAAAACTTAATTCATACAGGCTTTTAATTGCGCACGGTAACGACGCGACATTTTAAGCCTTTGCCCGCCCACCAAGGTGACGGTCCCATCGCCAGACTCGAGCGTTTCCAAGTGCGCTATACGCGCTAAATTAACCAACACCGAGCGGTGAATACGGCAAAATGCGCGCTCCGATACATCGGTCGCCATTTGTGCCATCGTAGTGCGCACGGGGTAAACGCGATCTTTCACATGAAGGTTGACATAATTCCCTGCAGACTCCATCCAATCCACATCCTTTAATTGAATCACGAACTCCTTGCCCAGCTTCTTTACTAAGAAACGCTCGCTCGTGCGCGCTTCGCTCTCCTCGCCCTCACCCACGAAGGCCGCCTCACCGGCCAAGCGCCCCACCACAAAGCGGTGGGTATAGCTAATGGCGAGAATCAAGGCATAGGTTAAAAAATCCTTCCGGTACTCATAGATAAACACCCAATCCCACTCATCCGGCTGATAGTCCCAGCCGATGGCATAGTAAATACACCCGCGCAAACCGAACATCAACAACACATGGCTGATAGAGACGAACACGCTAAACAAGAAGTGGCGCCAACCATTCCGAGACCAATAGCCCCAGCCCAGCGGGTAGCGCCGATCAAAACCAAGAATAAGCGGGAGCAACAAAACAAAGCTCAAAGCGCTAGTAGATTCCCATACAAAGGGCTCCCACGCGGCGGTGGCCTCGCCAGACAAGCGATGCTCCATCAAGACGCTGGTAGCATTAACGCTAACATCGAGCAAAATGGCGCCACCGAAAATAAGGATGTTCCACCAAACTTGATGGCGTTGATAATCTGCAAAGGTCAAAGTCTGTCTTCCTAGCTCTATGAACACTCACTGTAAACTGGCCACTATCTTAGGGCGAGCAGCCCTGGGGTGCTAGCCACTTAACCCCGCGAGCCGTCAGCTCATCACAAAGACCCGCAATTAGTCACTTAGGCCTTCTGCTTTTATAGCGATCTCGCCAATCTAGCGAAAAACTCAGAGGAACTCCCATGCAACGTCGCTATGATTTAGATTGGCTTAGAGTCATCGCCTTCTCTTTATTAATTCTCTATCACACGGGCATGATGTACGTAAGCTGGGATTGGCATATCACCAGCGCCTACCAAAGCGAAAGCCTCAAATGGCTGATGCAATGGGTTAACCCCTGGCGCCTGTCGCTGCTATTTTTTATCTCCGGCTGCGCGCTCTACTTTGCCTTGCAGCGCTACCGATCTGGCGTGTTACTGCGCCTCAGAACCGAGCGCCTGCTCATACCCTTAGTATTTGGCATTCTGGTCATTGTGCCACCACAGCTGTTCTTTGAGATGCGGCAAGCGGGCGAGAGCACCGGCAACTATTGGCAATTCTGGCTCGCCTACCTAACGCCCGATCACCCGCTATTTAGCCAGCATCGCACCCCGCTTTTTGGCCAAATGACCTGGAATCACCTTTGGTTCATCCCCTACCTCTGGTGTTACTCAGTGTTGATGCTCTTGGCTCAACGCTTGGTCGCACCGCTGATCCGCGGCTTAAGGTACCTAACATTGCCCACGCTTGTGCTGCTACCGGCAGGCTTGCTGACCCTATACGGTATGGTGCTAAAGCCCTACTACCCAGAGAGTCACGCCCTATTCAATGATTGGTATAATCACGCGCTGTATTTTACCGTTTTCTTGCTCGGCTATATTTTTGCCGGAAGCGACCATGTTTGGCAGCAGCTTAAAAACAAGCAGGTGCCGTTACTGGCCCTGGCATTTTGTTGCTACGGGTTATTGATGTGGGCTCGCTCATTGCCGGACGATTTGGTTCTCAGCCCCGCCGAAGAATTTTGGGGTGGCCATGTGTTTCTCGGCATAGAACTATTAAACATCTGGTGCTGGATATTGGCGCTGTGTAGCCTTGCGCAACGTTACGCCAACCACAACAGCCGGGTGCTGAAGTATGCTAATACCGCCGTCTACCCCTATTACATTTTGCACCAAACCCTAACCGTGAGCTTTGGCTATGGCATTGTTGCACTCAATCTAAAACCTTGGCTCGAACCCACGAGTATTGTTGTACTCACCTTTTTAGGCTGTATTCTTGGCTATGAAATTATCCGCCGGCAGCGCACCCTACGCTGGTTATTTGGCTTGGCGCCATTACCGACTAGCGCGCCAAAAATACCCAATCAGGTTTTGAGTGGCAGTGCATAATGGAAAAACGTTTGATCTAACTCCCAACCACATTTTTCATACAGTTCTTGCGCCTGAGTGTTATCGATCGCGGTGGCAAGTTCTAGTCGGTCGGCGCCCTGTTCACGGGCGAATTCAGCGGATGCTTTTAGCAAGGCTTCCGCCGCGCCTTGGCGCCGTGCAGATTTCGCAACAAACAAATCGTACAAGACAAAATATGGCGCGCAGGCGACCGAGCAAAAGGTTGGGTAAAGCTGGCTAAAGCCCATGAGCAACCCGGCCGATTCAGCAACAAAAATTATCGACTCCTGTGCCTGCATCCGCGCAGCCAGGTAAGTCTCGGCAAGCGTGAGATCAGATGCCTGTTGGTAAAAAATTCGATAGTCATTAAACAGTACAGATAGCTGAGCTACATCTTGTAAATTTGCTTTTCTAATGTTCAACATACTTTTCATAACCTTATCGAATTTAAATTAAGCCCAAGAGTAAACCTGCCTAGCCTACACTAAAACTAATGCACTCACTCTGCCATGCAAAAGAGGCTACATGCAGACCAGACCCGCTAACTACCTCTTCGCCCTCTGCCTAACGATTTTATGGTCTACGCCCCTCTTTGCCGCAGAATTAGACGAACTGGAATATATCACCGAAAATTACCCACCCTTCAATTACGTGGAAGGCGGTGTCTTGCGCGGTGAGGCCGTAGAATTGCTGATTGCGGCCACAGCACTTGCCGGCCACCCCATTATTGCTAAAAATATTCAGGTGCAACCTTGGGCCAGAGCCTTCCACAATACGCTTGAAGGCAGCAATCGCGTACTCTTTTCCACCACGCGCACTGCCGAACGGGAAAAGTTATTTCAGTGGGTGGGGCCCATTGGGCAAAATCACGTGGTACTCATTGCCAAACGCGCAAGAGGTATTAAATTAAAATCCCTAGATGGGTTGAACAAATTCAAAGTCGGCGCTGTACGCGACGACGTGGGCGAGCTATTTTTGCGCGAGTTGCACCTTGAAAAAACCATCATCACCCTTGGCGTCCAACCCGATAGTATTGCCAAAATGCTGCAGAGTGGGCGCGTAGATTTATGGGCCTATGGCGAATCCAGTGCATTGCAAACGCTAAAATCCATTGGTGCCAACCCACGGGATTACGAAGTTGTTCGGGTACTTAAAACTCTCGATCTTTACTATGCCTTTAATCGCGATATAGAGCCCCGCCTGGTTAAGCAACTGCAGGCGGCCATCGATACCATTAAAGGCGATGAAGCCCGCAAAATGAAAGAATTCCAATCTCGCGACAGCCAACTCTACCTACAGCCCAGCGACGCCAATACACCCTAAACAACTCACCGGAAACCGAGCCAAAGGTCGACTCAAACCGCTCAATACATAGTTAATTTACTTGCCACCAATCTGGCAGCAAAGCCTTTACCTTTCGTTGGCTAAAACGATCGTCCAATAAATACAAAACACCTCGGTCCTTGGTAGAGCGAATAATGCGCCCAGCCGCTTGCACCACCTTTTGCAAACCCGGGTATAAATACACATAGTCATAACCACTGCCAAAACAGGCATCCAAGCGCTGCTTTACGTCTTCGTTGACCGGATTGAATTGCGGCAAACCCAAGGTGGCAATGAAGGCGCCCACCAAGCGATCGCCGGTGAGGTCGATGCCCTCGCCAAAGGCGCCGCCCAACACCGCCAACCCTATGCCATTCGCCTGCGGTTGGAAATTTTCTACAAAAGCTTGCCGCTCGGTTTCGTTCATGCCTCGCTGCTGCTGCCATAGTGTCAATTCTGGAGCCGCTAGCTGCAGCGCAGTCGCAAGTTTTTCTAGATAATCAAAGCTGGAAAGAAACACCAAGTAATTACCCGGCTCTGCCTGATACTGCGTAAATATCTTGTCGACAATCAGGGGTAAGGATGTCTCGCGATGTTGATAGCGGGTTGAGATATCGCGACAAATCGTCACCCGCAATTGGCTGGCGGTAAAGGGCGACGGCACCATGAGGGTAACCGTATCCGCCGGCAAACCCAACAACTGACACTGATAATCTAAGGGTTTTAAAGTGGCAGAAAATAATACCGTGGCAACACTGTATTCGAAACGTGGCGCCAGCCAAGGCCCGGGCACGACATTGCGCAAATGAATCTCAGCCTCGCCGCGGCCGGTTTTTTCGCCGTCAAATATGTAGCTATCGTCGGCCAGCTCAGCAATGCGCAAACATTGGCCGGCGGCAAAAAATAATTCTTGTAGCGCGGGCTCAAGCGGCTGGCCTTTCTCCGCCTGCCAGCGCGAGCAGTCTGTGATGAGATTTTGCAGCGCGATAAGGAAATTATCCGGCAATTGATCAAAGGTAAAACGCTGCGCCAGCGCCTTGCCTTTTAGCAGCGCTTGCCAGCGCTTTTCCAAGACCTTAATCGGCGCGTGCAAGGCTTTGGGCGCGACCCGCAAGGCCCACTTACTCTGCGCGCGAGCGAGCCTAGCGGAGTACATAGCGCGGGCGCGTTCAATCAAGTTGTGGGCTTCGTCTACCAACACTGCAACCCGCCAATGCAAGCTCACCGCTAAGCCGTAAAGCAACGCGGAATCGTCAAAATAATAATTGTAGTCTGCCACCACAAGGTCGGCCCAGCGACACAGTTCCTGACTCAAATAGTAGGGGCAAATTTGGTGCTCCGCCGCTACCTTTTTAACGGTGTCGGCACTCATCCAACGCAAAGCCACGGCCGCGGCGCGGGCATCGGCTAAGCGATCGTAAAAGCCGCGCGCCAGAGGGCAAGAGTCGCCATGGCAGGCGAGATCCGGATGCTCACAGGCTTTGTCGCGAGCAATGAGTTCCAACACTTTTAAATCAGGCACTTTAAGTTGCGCTAGGCCATCAAGCGCCAGTGCGCGGCCAGGCGTTTTGGCGCAGAGATAGAAAATTTTATCGAGCTTTTCGCCAGCCTTCAGCACTGGAAACAAACTGGCCAAGGTCTTGCCGATACCGGTGGGCGCCTCGGCCAGTAAACAGCGCTCTGACTTAATTGCCTGATAAATATTTTCCGCAAGTTGGCGCTGCCCCCGTTGAAAATCAGGAAATGGAAAATTCAGCGCCCGCAGATTGTTATCCCGGTCTTGACGCAGTAGTAGTTCGGCCTTGGCCCAGCTGAGAAAGGCGCCACACGTGTCGCACCAAAACGCGGCCAGCAACTCCGCACGCCAGTGCTCAACCAACAAGTGTTCACTGTTGTCAGCCGCGTCGATATATACCAAAGTTAAGGTTATGGTTTCAAGCTGGTCTTGTTGGCACAGGAGGTGACCATAGATTTTTAACTGAGCCCAATGTAATTGCCGATGATTGTCGGGCATTTTGTCGAGCCTACCGCGAAAACTTTTCACCTCTTCCAAGGTTTGCGTGGGCACTATCCAACCATCGGCTCTACCGCTCACCCGCAGATTTTCAAACTCACCCTGCAAACGAATCTCGGCTTGATAATGATCACCGTGTTCGGCACGCCGTCGCCTAGCCACGAGTTGATGTAATTCAACACCTTCTGCTGCAGTGGTGGCCGGGGTAAAACGCAGGTCCAAATCGCCGCGCTTAGCCGCGAATTCACACAGCGACCGCACGGAAACCTTGTAACCAATGTCAGCCATTGAAGCCCCTAATAATGGCGCATTTGTACTCATGGCTGCTGCCACTCTACATAGCAAACCTCAGCGGCTATATCATTATGTCGAAAAAATTCGAGCCAGCGCAGCTGATTATCTTGCAGCTTGTCGCCCGGGCCCTTCACTTCAATTAAACGAAAACACCGCTGCGCAGGAAGAAATTGTATGAGGTCAGGAAAACCGGCGCTATTGGCCTTTAAGTCGAATAACATGCGGGTAAATATCGCGCTTAACTGTTCTGGCGCTATGCAATCTAAGGCTAAGGCTACTAGGTCTTCGCTAAGCTGTGCCCAATTCACCAGAGGCGACTGCAAACCTTGCTTATCGCGGTAACGCTGCAGCAAGGTTGCTTTATAGTTATCAGCAACTAACAGCTGCCAACATTCCTGTATGCGTTCGGCCCGACGCTCGGCAAAACGTTGATGATATAGATCCTTCGGCCGCGCTTGAAAAGGGTTAAAGAAGGCACCCTGCACGGGAGCATAAATAGCTGGCCAAAAAAACAAGCCAAATAAGCCGGTCCACAAATAATTCTCAACCCAGAACACCGGCGCCTGCGCACAATGTAAATGCTCGGCCACCGCCTGTTCGACGCGCCACTCGCCAAACTTTAAAGTCAGCTGTGATGAAGCCGGGCGAAATACTGGGGGCTTTTCCGATTCAATACCCAGCGCCCGCTGCAGGCGCGGCCTAGCCCGCTCAAGTTGTTGTCGCTCTGCCTCGCTGTATGGCGCCGCTAAGGCCTCCGTTAACAGGGCAAGCGCCTCCTGCTGGCGGGCCAATTTTTCCAGTACCCGCACACGCCTAGCCCGCGCTTCACTAAAACCACAATTTACGTAAACGTCTAAGGCGCGCTCGTAGTCTTTCGCTTGCTCTAACTTCACCCCGAATTGAAAGCCAAACCGGTGCTGGCGCCGCGCCAACCAATCCGGCGAACTGGCAGCGCTAGGCATGCTCGCCAAGGCCGCGGAAATATCGCCATCTTGCTCAAATTTCTCGCGCGCTCTTTGTAATTGTTGATAAACCTCTAGATCTCGGCGATGGGTAAAACTTAGACACTTGCTGCTAAAGGCTACTCGCTCGTACTGAAACACACCCAACTCTGCCAACACAAATTCGCTCAACGCCTGATAGTGATTGCCAAAAAACAACAAGCGATAAACATCGCTCAACGGCATGATTGTCACGGCCAATAAATCACCGGTGAAATCCTTAGTCTTAGGTAGCAAAAGTTCTGCTTCATTAAACCAGTCATCCCAGGGTTTAGTGCCGGGATACAACTGCGCAAACTCTGCTTGCCACTGGGTCTTCGAGCCGGCGTATTTACCCAGCCAAGTGGTTAATTCCTGACGGGTTAAAAACGTGAATACCTCGTTTATGCTTACCTGTGGGCTTAGCGTCAACCAACCCAGTTGCGTGAGCGGTTCGAGGGCTTGAGAGATATCAGGAATTTCCTCGTAGGCGATCTTACTCAAGCGAAAATATTCGCCTTTGCGAGTGATCAACCGCGTAAGCAAGGCCTGCGCCGGTTCAGACAGCTGAAAAAAATTATCGGCGTAACAGGTTTCGGCTTCACTTAACAAGTCGACATAGCGCGACCGCACCCACTGCAATAAAGTGCGGTAATTATGCAAATAATACAGTGGTGCAGGTTGAACCGATTTCACACTTTACCCTACTTGCGAAACGCGCGTGCTTCAATGGTGCAAGCGCGCCAGTTGCTTGTCGTGCCAGCGGGATAAAAACACAAGGGCACACATCGCTCCAAGCAAGGCTAGAGCCATATCGGATTGGGTATCCCACACATAACCTTGCGTACCCAAGAACGCCTCGGCCGACTCACCACTAGTGGCACCCACCCACCATTCAAGTAATTCGTAAAAAGCGCTAAAGGCTAAACAGATGCTCACCACAAACACATTTAGCCAGGCGCGGCCATTAACCACGGATTTACGAATAAGAATTTCCCGCGCTAAAATGGCGGGCACGAAACCTTGAACAAAGTGCCCCACTTTGTCGTAATTGTTGCGCTCGAAGCCAAACCACTCCTTCATGCTGTCGAACAAAGGCACTTCCGCGTAGGTGTAATGGCCGCCCACCATCAACACAATACAATGGCCAAGAATTAAAACAGATAACATTTGCGTGAGCGGGAAGCGCCGATAAGTAGCCAACAAAACCAGCAAGCCAATTAACGCCGGCGCCACCTCCAAAAACCAAGTAAAGCGATCTTTCGGGTCTATTGCCGACCACACAAACACCAACGCAAAAATGGTTAACCAGAGTATTTCCGAAAGTTTCATGTTGTTACCTGTTTATGATTGTTAACCGCTCAACAAAGCTGCGAACTAAAGATCAAGATCGAGTTGCCGCACCATGGCCTCTGCCAAGGCCTGATTATTGCGTAAACGCAAGGCGTGTACCACCGACTGCTGATCAACCTTGGAACGGTTTTGGCTCAACTTAAATTTCAAGTCGACTCGCTCTAACGCTATCTCGAATCCGACAATGGCCTTAATCATGCCGGGGTTATAGTCGGGCTGCCAAGGAGTTGCCTCACCCGCCTCGTATTGGTGGGTTAATTGGCGCAGCAAATCGTGCACAGCCTGTTCATCCTCAATCAGTTGGCAAGTACCGTATACATGCGCAGCCTGATAATTCCACGTGGGCACACCTGAAGAGTGATACCAGCTAGGCGATACATAACCATGGGGGCCGGCAAAGGTACACTGCACTTTCTGCCCGGCCAAGGCCTTGGCCTGGGGATTCGCCAAAGCGACATGCCCCAACAAGCGCCGCCCTTCCCGATCCAACAGCAAGGGCAAATGGCTACAAAACAACTCGCCATCCATCAAACCCGTTAACTGGGCAAAGCCATGGGCATCGATAAAATCAAACGCAGCGGCTTCATCACCACCATCAAAATATTTGGGGACGTACATCTGCATGCTCCTTTGCTAAAAGCAGACATGGTAATAGCGTGGCGTTTAGATCACTAGCCGAACTTAGCGACGGAAAGATCAAGCGTTTTTAACCTATTGCGGTACAACAACCCAAGAATCTAACCGCTCGCTACCCGCGTGCGCCCCACGTGAGTTAAAGGCACTCTAAAAATCCAGCAACGGGCTTTTGACTGCCTGACCACCACGGTTCAACACATGGGTATAAATTTCCGTTGTTTTAACATCGGCGTGGCCCAACTGCGTCTGCACGGTGCGAATATCTGCGCCGCCTTCAAGTAAGTGAGTGGCGAATGAATGGCGCAATGTGTGGCAGGTAGCCGGCTTATGAATATCAGCTTTGCGCACGGCGGCGGTTACTGCGCGTTGGGCAACGGATTCAACGGTATGGTGGCGCCTATGTTTACCCGAGCGAGGATCACGACTCCATTGATCAGCAGGAAATAAATACTGCCAGCCCAATTCAAAGGGCGCGCGTGGGTATTTTCGATCTAAGGCATGAGGTAGGTACACGCCGTCCCACAGTGCCTCTGAACAATCCCTCTGAAATAGGCCAGTGACTATTGTCACTTGTGCCTTTAGGGCTTTAACCAAATGAGGAGACAATGTTGTAATTCGCGACTTCCGCCCCTTGCCATCTCGCACGTAAACACATAGCCGATCAAAATCGATGTCCTGCACCCGCAATCGCACCGTTTCCATCACGCGTAACCCTGAGCCATACATCAGTCCCGCACACAGCCTTGTTGGCCCTTGCATGTGAGCAAACAACCTACGCACCTCATCGTGCGTCAGCACGGTTGGCAGTTTTAAGGGGCCTTTAGCTTTATGAAAATCGGAAAAGTCTCCGGGCTCGACCCCCAAAACTGCACGGTACATGAATACAATGGCATTGAGTGCCGTCTTCTGCGTATTCGGGCTGACATTGCGCTCGAGCGCCAAGTGATTTAAGTAGTTACGAATAGCGAGGGCGCCACCAATTTCTTCTCTTGCCTTGCACCGACTAAACCGCAAATATCCACCCACCCAATAAAGATAGGTGTGCTCGGTTTTAATACTGTAATGCTTGGCGCGAATGGCATCGCGCAATTCCTGCATAAAGGCTGACTTCATCCCTGAACACCCATTTAAGCTGTTTTTTTATACAGTATATAGGGGTAGGCACTTTCGTCAATGTGATATATGCCTCCGAGGCGTATTATTTTGCGCCCCTTTTTAAGATTTGTGGTAACGTCTTGAAATTAAAGGGAGAGTTAGGGCTGGCACGATAGTTCTGCTCTGGATATATGCCTCGGAGGCGTAATATATTGCGCCTCCGAGGCATTGAATATGGCTGTTAAAGTTCTCTGCAAAAAAGATTGGCTCGGTGCAGAGAATCAGCACAGAGCAAGAATGCAGTAATCGGTATCAGGGAATGTGCCGCGTCCATATCGCAGTTCCTTCCTTTATACTTTTGAGTTTCGCAGGGTCATTAACTATGGCATTCTTGCGGGTAATATTAATTAGGTGTGGCATCGCTGGCGCTCCGCGAAGTACTTCGTAGCAAGGGCAAGTGTCGCACCTTAACAATCGCAACCAGCCGACTCGCTAACGCTCTCGGCTGTTACGGGCGTTAATGTTCTCTGCATTTTTGGAAGGTTACGGTTCTAGTAATCAGCATTGAGCAAGTTTTAGAAAGCGGTATCAAGGAACGTGCCGCGTAAATATCGCAGTTCCTTCCTCTCTACTTTTGAGTTTCGCAGGACCATCAACTATGGCATTCTTGCGGGTAAAATTAATTAGGTGTGGCATCGCTGGCGCTCCGCGAAGTACTTCGTAGCAAAACCGAGTGTCGCACCTTAACAATCGCAACCAGCCGACTCGCTACGCTCTCGGCTGTTACGGGCGTTAGGAGACAAGGATCGAATATGGCAGATGTTACCGTAGCAGAACTAGCAGATGCTGTAGGTGCTCCAGTAGAGCGACTTCTAAAACAGATGCAAGATGCTGGTCTCTCTCAAAATAGCGCTAATGAATGCGTAACTGATCATGACAAACAAGTTCTTTTAGCATTTCTAAAAGAATCGCATGGAGCATCTTCTTCATCACCGGAAAAAGTAGCTCTAAAGAGAAGAGGGGTTACTGGCTCTGGCTTATCAAATGCAGCAACTTCTTCTAAGCCGGAAAGACTCTCTCCTGAAGAAGAGGCTGAAATACTTGCCGAAGAAATTCCAAAGGTTTTTATATCCTATTCCTACGACTCCAAAGAACATGAAACTTGGGTGGAGCAACTAGCAAAAATGCTTCGCTCAGATGGCATTGAGGCTATTTTAGATAAATGGTATCTACACCCAGGCGATCCAATTACGCAGTTTATGGAACAAGGCATCAGAGATGCAAATTTTGTTCTCATAATTTGCACAGAAAAATATAAGGAAAAATCTGATGCAAGAGTCGGCGGTGTCGGCTATGAAGAATCTATCATATCCTCTGATATGCTATCGAATTCAAACTATCGGAAATACATACCAATACTAAAATCTAAAAGCTATTCTGGGTCAGTTCCAATAGCATTGCACTCAAAAAAATATATAGATCTAACTAGCGAAGATACATTTAGCCCGTCATATCGTGATTTACTTTTAACACTTTATGGTAGGCGGCCAGAAGCACCGCCAATAGGCAAAGCACCTGACTATGTTCGCTCCTAACAAAGCCATCAAAAACCGTTCCGCTGTCGCTCCACTGGACGCGCTAATCGCGCGCCTCTTATGGCGGCGTTAAGGTCTCCATGGGAATCGAGTCACAGATAATAGAGCTAGAAAAATCACTTTTCCAAAGTGACATACGCAGCTCTATTTCCGAGCTTAGAAGTCGGCTTGCACCCGAATTTAGGGAGATAGCCTCGACAGGTGAAATCGTAGATCTACAAGATGTCTTAGAGAGGCTACCTAAAGAAAACGGATGGGAAGCTAAAGCTCAAGACTTTGAATTTAGCCGTCTCAGTGAAGATATTTGTATGTTGGTTTATAAGTCATTCCATAGGGCGTCGGGTAATTGCAAAGGTAAAAATTCCCTACGCTGTAGTATTTGGAAGAGATATGGAGATGTTTGGAAAATGGTTTTTCATCAAGGTACAAGCATTGAGTAGTAATAGATCATACCTTAACAAACGCAACCAAAACGGGCTGTCGCCCTCGACTCGCTACGCTCGCGTTTGTTGCGGGCGTTAGGCAATCAGATGTGGTACAAAAGATACGGATATAAACAACCATCAGGTAGTGGAGCTGCTACGATTCCTTATGTGGGTATTACCCTGTTTTTGGTAATTATTTGTATTCCAATTATAGTGATTTTCAAGACGCTGTTGCCACTAGTTGTCATGATTCCTGTTGCATTGGCATTCTTTTATATTGCGGAAAAAGTTGAATTAAGCCAAGGCCAAGAAATCCAAGATCAGCGGCGAATGCATCATTTAAAAAATGTCACGAAAAACTTTTTCCTTGGTCGGAAGCAAGAGACTTTGGAGTCTATTAGAAAAGCAAAAATATATGGTGAGCTGCCACCACAGGTTAAGAAAATTGAGAAGCATCTTGGTGAAGATCAATAGCCTAACAAGGCCAGCCAACACCGGCAACGCAAAAAACACGTTGCCTCGACTCGCTACACTTCGTTTCGCTCGCGGTTGCTGGCGGCGCTAGGCCCCCCAAGTTTATCACTAAAATTATTACTTATTTAAAATTAGGTTAGCTTATGATTATAAAGTTTATGTCAGGTGATGAGGAGTTATTCGCATTATTAGTTGAAAAAGAATTTCAATCTTCTTTTGAGGAATTGATGTTCGGCCTCAAAAAAGAATATTTGTTTGAATGTCGAAATAAAATATTTGGAAATATCTGTTTTTATGAGGTTTCGAGCTTGTCCAAGGAGAGAGTTGAAGCATGCCTATATTATATGAAAAGAAACACCACCCATAAAGTCTGGGCCTACTTTAGGGGAGAGGGATGGGATGAACACTTTTTTATCATCAATGCTGGAATGCTTACATGTAAATCTATAGATCCGCAGGGTGATACAGACTTAATGCCCCTGATCTACGATTGGTGGCATAAGGATCTGGGTGACATAAAAATTGGGTGCGAGTGGGAAAGTAGCAAAGAAGAGCTAACACCAGAAGCTATAGATAAGCTCCGAAAAGAAGTTAGTCATTATGATTCAAACGGTAATGTGATTGATGATCCCACTAAATTATTGGCAGATTTGAATGGGGATTTCTCAGGCAAAGAGATAGCGGCGCCATACCCTTCGAAAATCTGGAATTGGTATATACCGGCTTTTGAATCCTGCGCGAGAGAAATGATTAACAGGTCAGGATTCGTTCCCAATAACGGCATTGCATATCGAAGATCATATAGACTAAATGGCTACTTAGGATATGTTTGGTCCTTTGCGCAAGGGAATGTAGAGCATTTGTTGGTGCTGCGCTTAAGAAGCCGTGCATTGGGAACCAATAGCGGGTTCTTTGTAGAGATTCAACCTGGAATGTCGTTGGATGAAGCAATTGTTGCGGCCGCCCTAGTTGATGGCATCTATATGCCTCCTGAGTGGATACGTTATCCTAAAATAGTCACCATTGAAGACTTAGATGAGGTTGACGAAGGTCTAAACATGTCCTACCCAGAATATTTTAATGGGCGAATTGTTAGCTGGAAAGGTAACCTTAAGCAAAGCAAGGAAGGATATGTGTTCGTTGACGAGAAAAATTCTGAGCATCAAATTCTTGATAAATCATTAAAAAATAAAATTGCATCAGCGTCTGAAAAGTTCAAGATCGCGTTGAGTGATAAGGTGTCTGTTAGGGTTTTAATTCAAACAAATAGTGAGTACGAGCTACTCGAGGTGTTGGCGGCTGAAATTTATTCGGAGAAAGGTTCTAGTATAGGTGGTTGGAACACGATTGGAGAAAGCCCCTAATACTTATATGACTGAAGCCGTCTTTCAAGATAGATGCAACTTAATATGATTGTGCTTTTAATACCTATCGCAAATACTCCTGCTGGCGCTACGCCCAAGTGCAGATAGCAGGGCAGTGCAGCCGCTAGCTCTAACAAGACGCTCAGTAGGACGTTTTTGCCGTCGCTCGTTTTGTGCTTAAATAGCACAAAACAATCAACAACAAAAACGCCTATTAGCTTGGCGTTAATGGTCAATCCATGAAGAAACTGTTTCTGATGGTTATATTCCTGACGGCATGCACGTCAAATAAGACGGCAATGACCGATGAGGATAAACTCCGGTACCTGAAGGAGAATACTTTCGTTAATCGTTACGATACGGTAAGTAAAGACTTGATAGTGATTTACGCGCTTCAGCAGATGGTTCCAACGGATATGGAGTTCTGCTTAAAAGGCGATTCAACATTTAGCCTTGATGCAGTTAAGTTATCTATGAAAATTTATGGCTATAAGCTGCTCGATTGCGGAAATGGGATAACGAGAGTCAGTTTTTCGGACGTATTCGAACCGCAACAAAATTTCTACACGTTTAAATATATGGTTTGGAATGGGCCTCTATCTTCATCTTCAAAACAATGTAAAGTGAAAGTAAAAGACTTTTCTAATAGAGAAAATATTGAATGCAAGGTTCTATGGATCTCGTAGAAACCATACAAGTCTTCCTTAGCGCCTACGGATGGGTCAGCCAGAACGCTACGCTTCATGGTGCAGCTTAAGTACAGAATTCTACCGCTGGAGAAATTCATGGATAAATACCGCGTTACCAAAGAAGAAATTGAAACACTTTAAGGGCTATCAAAAACGCATTTTCTCAACGACAATGCAAAGCGAGTTAATACATTTCTCGGCAATCTAACCGGTATAACAAGTTTTAGCTTCCCTATCATTGAAGTAGAGCTCGGTCATGAATCTACAGAGTTTCACAATCACTATCACGAAGAAGAGTGCGCTTATATTTTCGAGGGTGTAGCGGACGCATAAATAAGTAACGACGTGTTTTCCGTGAAGGAAGGCGACTTTATCGGCAGAAAAGCCTGCCCTGGAACCTTGTTGATCTCGACAAGATTGTTGAACAATGGCTGGCAAGAAGACATCATAGTTTGCAGTGCTCGAGACGCCGTACAGGAAAATCTCGTGCTGGGCCGCCTACTTAATAAGGTAGAAAACTTGGAAATGTCGGATTTTCTTATCTTGTATAAAAACGGCGATGGCATTCTGGCCGATGCACTAGGAAGCAATATCGCATTTTCGTGTTGGTCTTGTGGCCACCCGGTGCTGGCAATCGCTAGACCAAACCAACCCGGCAGTGATGAAAATCACCCTGCAAGGTGTAAGGGATGTGTATAGATTATTTTCTCGACCTTCGGAGTCATGCACACAAGCTGTATATACATCAACTATATGCCGAATCCATGGCAAACGACCGGAGCGCCCATGAAAAAAAGCCTCACGTTTACTCTCCTGCTTGTCGCATTTTCCACCTGCGCACAGAGCGGCGCAGCATTAGACATTACGGAAATAGCACCAGGGGTATACATGCACACCTCTTACAAAATAATAGAGGGCTACGGGCAAGTGGGCTCGAATGGATTAATTGTGGTGGACGCGGGTGACGCCTATATTATCGATACGCCTTGGTCTGAAGCGGATACTGAGTCACTACTCGCTTGGATTGCGGCTCAAGGCTTGACCCTGGCGGCCAGTATTTCTACCCACTCGCACGAAGACCGTACCGCAGGCATCGAACTGCTCAATAGCCACACAGTGCCGACCTACACATCGGAACTCACCAAGTCGATTCTTTTTAGCGCGGGCAAGCCTATTCCAACACATACATTCAAGGGCAATGAGTTCACGTTGAAACAGGGGGTTATTGAACTCTATTACCCGGGTGCTGGGCATACAGCTGATAATATTGTCGTCTGGTTGCCAAAAAATAAGGTTCTGTTTGGCGGCTGTTTGGTGCGAAGCCATGAATGGAAAAGCTTAGGTTACGTAGGGGACGCCTCCATTCACATGTGGGCGAGCTCAGTTGAAAACATTAAAGCCAGGCAGTACACGATTGACATAGTTGTGCCCGGGCATGGCTCAGTTGGTAAAGTAGATATATTGGATCACACGATAGCACTCGCCAAGTTAGCTGCGACAAAACTCCCGCCAGTCAATATAGATGCATCGATAGATTAAGATAATCACGGGCTCTATTTCTATACCGGCACCGTCAGATTGCATATAATTTAAATCTATTGTTTCCATCGGCATACACACTACACCTCATGCATCTGACGCAACATTGCTAGCGAAATTTTACTAGTAAATATTGCCCAAGCGCCCACAAACAGAAAATGACAAAGCGCTTAAGTAGTGCGAAAACTCTGCAGACCTAGGTTTCTTTAGCTAGATTTAAGCAAAGGATTCGGTTAGGTGCCCAGGATTGAAATCTCTAGCAGCGTCATTAACGGCTAAACCACCATGGTTGGTGCTTCTTATATCACTAACTATTAGTTTCTTCGCTGCTCATATTACCAATTTACAATCCGAAAAAACCGGACAAGAGCGATTCCAGCGGCAAGTAGAGAAACTTAACGCCGATATACTGCACCATCTAGACACCTATTTGGGCTTATTGCGTGCCGGTGTAGGGGTTTATTACGCGTCTGACTCACTCAACCGCAGCGAATGGCAAAAGTTTGTAGAAACGCTGGAGATACAGCGCTTTTACCCGGGTATTCAAGGCATTGGTTATGCGCAGTATTTTCCCCATTCGGAAAGAGAAGCCTTTGAGGCGGCAATACGTGCAGAGGGCTTTGAGAACTTCACGCTGGAACCTTCATACCTACGCGACTACTACGCGCCTGTCACTTTCTTAGAGCCTTTCGATTGGCGCAATCAACGCGCCTTTGGCTACGATATGCTATCCGAACCCGTGCGTCGCGCAGCAATGGAACGCGCCCGCGATACTGGTGAGGCGAGCATTAGTAGCTATGTTGTGCTCGTGCAGGAAACTGATAAAGATGTACAAGCGGGATTTCTTATGTACCTGCCCGTTTATCGTGGAAAATTTGTACCTGAAGATTTGATGGCCAAACGCGCCCAACTGCAGGGTTTTGTGTATGCCCCATTTCGAATGAAAAAGTTGTTGGCCAACATCGCCGACGCCAGTGCCACCCAACTTATCTACCGTATAACCGACACCGCTGACGCCGTAGAAACCTTAGAGTTATTTCATTCAGACCCGGACGAAACGCAAACGCCGGGCAGTTTTTTTGACCAACGCGATATGACCTTTGCCGGTAGGACGTGGCAAATCAACACGTTAAGCACAGAGGCATTTGACCTAGAGCAAACTGATAATAGCGCCCTACTCGTGTTGATTGCAGGCTTAGTGGATAGCTTGCTGCTGTTTATCATGGCGTTAACGCTTTTTTCACATCGCCGATCGGCATTGGAGAACGCCGAACAGCTATCTGACCAGTTGCATCTTTCGAAAAAGTTTCAACAAATGGCCGACTTTGCGCCCACCGCGCTGATTACCGTGGATAAACACGGCAAGATTGACCTATACAACCAACAAGCACTGCAACTCTTTGGCTATTCAGAACAAGAGCTAGTTGGATTATCCATTGAAGATTTAGTACCACACAGATTTCGGGCCGAGCACCCAGAGTACCGAGCTAAATATTTACAAAAACCAGAGCAGCGAGCCATGGGTTCCGGCCGTGACTTGTACTGTCAAACCAAAAATGGTGTGGAGCTTCCGGTTGATATCGCCATCATGCCGGCACAACTGAATAAGTCTGGCTATACTGTTTGCTCGATCGTGGATATTAGCGAACGCAAGCGGCAAGAAAATCTGCTACGCCGAAAGTCTTCGGATTTGGAGCAATTTGTTTACGCAGTATCGCACGATCTAAAGTCGCCGCTGGTGGCCATTTCCGGTTTAGCTGATTTGGTTTCCAGCAAACTGGAGAACAATGAAGACAGTGAACTAGACTATTTAGTACAACGTATATCGGCCAACACTCGGCAAATGGAACGCCTGCTTAACGACTTACTCGAGGTGTCTAGAGTGGCCTATAAAGCCCTAGAACTAGAGCCTGTCGATATCACCGACCTTGCTGAACAAGTGTTGCTACTTAACAAGGAAGCCGTTGAAGCCTGCGGAGGCAGCTTGAATGTAACCTTCACTGAGGGATGCTTCAATGCCCACAAGACGCTGCTGCTACAACTCTATACCAATTTCATCAGTAACGCCGTTAAGTATCGGTCACCGCTTCGGACGCTTAAAGTAGACGTATCTATGCAAACAGATAACAAAGGCTCATTTATCAGCCAGATAAAAGACAATGGCATTGGCATTTCGCCTGAATGGCAGAGTCGGGTATTCGATTTATTTGTGCGCAAGGGCGAAGGCGATGGCTTGGGCTCTGGGGTGGGCTTGTCAATTTGTAAATCTGTGGTTGAGCGCCATCACGGTAGTATTTCTGTCGAGAGCGAAGAAGATGCCGGTGCGACCTTTTTGGTGACGATCCCGGCGCAGACAGGTTCACTGATCCACGCAGGCCGTCAACAATGAGTGAACCTCTACACATCCTTCATATCGATGACTCGCCTGATCACTTGAAGATCATGCAGTTCATGCTGTTAAAAGCCGGGCTTGCTCACGATCTCGTGCAATGTAAAAGTCGCGAGGAAGTAAAGGCGCTACTGGACACGAGCAACAACCATTTCGACTTGGTGATACTTGACTACCAAATGGGTGATAGCACCAGCGAAGACATGCTCAAATGGTTTGAGGGCGTGCCGGTCGTTGTCGCAACGGTTCACGAGGATGATGATTTAGACTCACAACTGATGAAAAAAGGCGCCGCCGATTTTGTTTCCAAAAGTGAACTATCTCCCAGGCTTTTGAAACGTATTATTCGCCACGCACTTGAACGCCAGTGTATCTTAAACCAGTTTATCGAAGAATCTTGGCACGACCCATTAACCGGCCTATACAACAGACGCTTCGCGATGCGAGAAATTACCCGGCTGATTGTCGATAAAAGACGCTACGGTAGAAATTTTTCCCTCGCCATTATTGACATGGATGACCTAAAATCGATAAATGATTCGCTCGGCCACTTAGCCGGCGATAAGGCCATCAAGTTCATTGCCGACGCCATGACCACGGTGGTTAGATCAGGCGACATTATCGCGCGATTTGGCGGCGATGAATTCCTCATGATCTTTCCAAACACAGAGATTGCCGATGCCAAAACGTCGTTGCTGCGATTTTTAGCCCATCTACAGGACAATAGCTTAACGGTGGACGGGAAAGACTATTGCTTAACGGCCAGCTGTGGCCTCGTCAGTTGTGGAGAAGCTAGCCTACAGTCCATTCTGGAGCGCGCCGATGCAAAGCTCTACCAAGCCAAAAGCGCTTGTAAAAACTGCGTAGTGTCTGAGTAGATTGAAAGAAAATATGAAAAGTGCACACCTTAATTTGCTGCTCGTTGAGGATAACGAGGATCACGCCATGCTAATTAAGACTGCGCTCGATGAAAGCGCCATCACACTAAGCCATGTAGGAACAGCGGAGCTCGCGCTTACTCGGCTACAAGATAGATCAAGCGACATACATTTACTTTTAGCGGACGTAAAATTACCCAATGGATCAGGCATCGATTTATTAAAATGGGTAAAGGCCGACAGACAGCTCGCACTTCTACCTGTCATCATGCTCTCGACATCGGCAAATCCAATCGATATCGCCGCAAGCTATAGCGCCGGCGCCAGCGGCTACATCACCAAGCCCGTCGGCCTCGGGCCAATGAAAGATAAACTCAAGCACTTTATTCGCTACTGGCTTGAGGTTTGCGTCGTACCTAACGGCAACTAGCCTACAATCTGTCGCCGGCTAAACTCTCTTTTCGCAGCATCAAATGAATGACGCTTAATGGCAGCGAAAGCGCACGCTTACAGATTGCCACAACGCTTTAGGTGCTACTCGTTATCGCAATCTTCACCCGTCGACGTAGACCGACAAGCGTTCCCTAATTCTTCAGCCAGCCGACGCCGTTAAAATCCAGGCTCCTAAGCTTTTACCAGCCACCAACAGGTACAAACATACAATTTTCGAGTTATGGCAACTGGGTAAAGCCCATTCTCCATGCGCTCGCCAACTTTGGCGTAGAGGGGCACGCCTTACGCGATTCCCTCGGACTTGCGAACCACAAAGAAGGCGGGCGCTTGCCGGTGGAAAAAGCCGCCGACGCTTGGCACCTCGCGGCGTAACTATCCGGCCACGACAATAGGATCGCGCGAGCTAGCCCACCACCGGGGGATTCAGTCAAAGCCTCCAACCCTTTAATCCTCTGCTGGCCTGCTGCTCTGCTTCTGGGCTTTGCGTGCCCTGCCGAAACGCCCAGCTTGTCGGGCACAAAAAAAGATTGCTGCGGGTGTCCGCTTTTTCTTTCCATCCCTGTTAAGGCATACAAGGATGAATGATTCATGCCTTTTTACAGACAACATCACTATGGAGAGTTTACCAATGAAAACACCCCTGAAAACCTTACTGTTCAGTTGTTGGGTCATATTTGCCGCCACCCAATCAGTTAATAGTTTGGCGCAATCCACCACCGGCTCAGGAACCCTGGGCTGCCCCGAGGGCTTTGCGCCCATTCCTTCTGGTTTAGCCTGTGCCGCGGTTAACTTGACCGGCGATATCAGCTGGGATATTCCACCAGGCACGGATTGCCCAAAAGGCTTTGAGCGGCCTGCCGGCGTGCGCTTTTGTATTGCCAGCAATTTGTCGTTAGACGTGCAAGACGACACCTTGTTAATCAGCAAATTTGTCGGCAGCGACTGTGGCCCTGGATTTTCAAGGGCACCCGGTACCACTATCTGTACCGCCGATAATCTGGTGTTGGATCTGGTAGACAACGAGGTCAAGCTCGCGCGCTTTACCGGCGACTGCCCTCGTGGCTTCCACCGCCCGCTTGGCTCGCGCTTTTGCGTAGCCGAAAATCTGACCCTTAAAACCCTGTCGGCACCACCTTCTCAGGATTGCCCGCCCGGGTTTATCCGCCCTGCAGGTGTACATTTCTGCATAGCATCCAACATGCTTTTCGCCGACGAGGGCCGCCTTAACGACTTGCCACCACCACAGGGCATATGTCCAGAGGGCTGGACCAAACCACGCAACGTAAACTTCTGCGTTCCCAAAAACATTGCCTCTGCCTGTGGCCGCGAATGCGGCACCGACTTTGCCACTATCGCCATCAAGCCAGCTTATGAAGGCGATGAGTTAGCGCCCTGCCCAGCAGGTAGCGTTGAAATTTGGTGGGATATGCCAGTGTACGACGAGCAAGGCTTGTTTGTGGTTGGTCACACCGCTACTCGCACCTGCATCCCTGAAAGCCTCGACCCTGCCGGTTAACGCTGGCAAAGATAAGGCGTAAACTGGACCGCGCGGCTGTGTTCCGCGCGGAGCCACAGGGAAATCAGTGTCCGGTTTTTTAGCGCGTTCTTGTTTTAGTACTGACATAGCTGTTGTATTGGCTTGTGTCAGTTCCCGAATACCCGATAAGCCCCCTTTTTACCGCTCAGGCATTACAAAGGGCGCAATTTAACCTCAGGCAAACGGAGTGCCTTTACCATGAAATATTCAAACTATTTTTCTTTAATACTTTTCACTAGTTTCACTTTAGGTGCCTTAATCACCGCGCCGGCGCAAGCGCAAGAGAGTGCCGGCAGCGATTGTCCGACAGGCTTTTATTCAACGCTACCCGGCGTCTGCGTGGCCAGTAGTCTTAACAGCGATACCATCACACCCCTGTCCAGCGCGAACGGCTGCCCGTCAACCTATGAGCACACGCCAGGCACCCAGTTTTGTAGCCGGCCTAATGTGGCGTTGAACTGGGAAAACGAACACTATTTGGTCACCGGCCCCGTTCACAAGGATTGCCCGAGCAACTTCAGCCGCGTACCCGGCAGCCAAGTGTGTATTGCCACTCACTTATCCTTGGCGCTGGTGGACAGAACGCTGACACTACTGGCGCCAAAACTGGCCTGTCCGCAAGGCTTTGAGCAGTTGCCTAAAGCGCGTTCATGCACCGCCATTCAGACGGGGCAAGGCCAAGCAACAGACGCCAGCATCGCGATGCCCGACTGCGCACCGGGCTTCATCAAACCACCCCACGTGCACTTTTGCATCGCCTACAGCGTCGCTCGCAACACCAGTGACCGGGTGAATTTTGGTATCACGCCACCGGCGGGAGATTGCCCAACGTTTTGGACTAAACATGCGGTTGGCGGCTTTTGCTTGCCAATTTCAACCGCCGTAAGTTGTGGGCCCGGTAGTTTTCCCTGCACCCACCGCCCAGGCGACAAGGTGGCCATTGTGGATGACCCAGGCTGCTGCCCCGATAGCTCAACTGTAATCATCGGTCACATGCCCGGCTTTAACGGCGACGGCGCGCTAGATCTCACCGCCAAACCGGTCGTGATGTGCCTACCGCCTGGCGAAGGTGAACATCTCAACTGTGTAGGGCTGCCAGATTTCGACCTGACCAATTAATCCCATTAATTTACCGAGGTTAAGGTTTGCTGCACCGCCGCGCCACGCGCTAACAAACGTTGCCGGTAACCCACCTGAAACAGGGCATGCTTGCTGAGTTGCACCATGCCCACATTTAACAACGCCAGTGCCTCTTCGCTAGCCCCGCGCTCTGACAGCGCCAGACCGAGCAACACCTGCGCCTCAGCCACCAAACTGTGCTGCTCAGGAAAATGATCAAGGCGTATTTGCAACGCCTGGCGCAACAAGGTTTCGGCCTCCGTTGGCTGGCCGGCTTCAATTAACGTTTGGGCGTAGCCCACTTGCGCATAAGTGGTGCGAATTTGCTCTGGCGACATAATTTCTAGTGCATCAGAAAACGTATGACCGGCCCGATCTACATCCCCCTGCGCCAACGCCAAAAGCGCCAACTGGGATTTACCGCGGCCAATTATTTCTCCGCTTTTGGTTGTGGTGATAAATATTTCCTGCATATTTTCCAACGCCTCAGCCGCAGCGGTATAGTCACCGGCGTCGCGCAACACCGCGCCCAGCCACATATAAGTAGCACCAATCTGCATACGGTTGCTGCCCTGCAAATCAATACTCAGCGCCAAACTTTCACGCAAATAAGCTTCTGCCTCGGTTAAGCGGCCCAACCGGTACTGTAAAACACCGATATTGCGCAGGCTGCTAGCCACATAAGCGTGGCGCTCACCCAGTATGGATTTTTGTAATTGCAGCGCTTGCGCGGCAATCTCCTCCGCCTGCCCGTAATACTCCATATCCGTCAGCATGATGACAAAATTCATTAAATGAACGGTGTAGTAAGAGTGCGCTTCACCCAAGACAACTTTTAAAATAGCGATAGCCTTTTCGACGTGTTCCCGTGCCGACTCAAAATCACCCTGTAAGTGCTCCACTAGCGCCAAATTATTTAGCGCATTGGCATGCTCTTCATTGTTACCAGCATTAAACCGTGCCAGCACTGCCAATGCCTGATGCAGCGTTGCCTTGGCCTGCGGATACAGGCGCTGCTGGTATTGTAATAAGCCGTAACCGGAAAGCGCTTCGCCATATTCATAACTGGGCTGTGCGCCAGTGGCTAAAGCTAACTGACGATGAATGGCCAAGCTCTCATCGAATAGCGCTTTGGCCTCATCATAACGGTTGGTGTAGGCGTAAACGTAAGCCAGCTGGGTGAGGGTGTTGCCCAGCTCCACGCCGACCGGTTTATCCATTCGGCGCAAACGCGCAAGCGAATCCTCGAGCAAAGCCAAGCTGTTGCTGTAGTTACCTTGGCTGAAATAAACCTCGCCTATCAAGGTCAACATATGAGCCTGAATTTCAGGCAAATTATCCAAGTCGGTCAATATTTTCGACTGACTTTTATCGAGCAGTTGTTTGGCCGTAATGGAATCTAGGCCAGCAACATTTGGATCGGCAGCTTTGAATACATTAACCAGAAAATCAGACACCTGCTGCGCTTTGTCGCGCTCGATTTGACTCGCGCTTAAGGCGCGTCGAATCTGGCCGGATTGGTAGGTAACGGTGCCCGCATAAACCACCAATAGTAGTGCGAAAGCCGACACTGCTGCTAATGCGCGCCAATGACGACGGACAAATTTAGTGCTGCGGTAGGACCAGCTAGGGCTTTGCGCTAGCAGCGGCCTTCGCTCAAAGTAAGCTTCCACATCGGCGCGAAACATGTCCATGGAGGCATAGCGCTGCGGCATTTTATTGGCCAACATTTTAACAATGATGGCATCCAGATCGCCGCTAAGTTTGCGCCGCAAGGACGGCAATTCAACCCCGCGCAATTGACTGATTTGCTCAGGCGTGTAGGTCAGCTGATCGCTCCCATCCGCTACCGGCAACATCACCACAGAGCTTGGCCGGGTCGGCTCCTGCTCGCAAATAGCTCGAACAAGCTTAGCAACAGACGTGGCTAGATTGCGGTAGGCGCGACGCCCAGTGAGCAACTCATAAGCCACCAACCCCAATTGATAAACATCGGTTGCCACGGTAATTGCGCTATTCGTTAATTGCTCTGGCGCCGCAAAACCCGGTGTTAAAAGTTGCTCGCCCGTGCGCGTTAAATCCGACAGGTCTGTCTCACCCAACAGCTTTGCAATGCCAAAATCCAATAACTTAACCTGGCCATCAGCCGTGACCAAAATATTGGAGGGCTTGATATCGCGGTGCACAATCAAATGTTGGTGGGCAAAGCCCAACGCGTTAGCCACCTGTAATAACAGGCGCAAGCGCTGATCTACCGACAACTTACGGCTATCGCAATAAGTGTGAATAGGCTGCCCGGCCACATACTCCATAACAAAATAAGCCAAACCGTCGGCGGTCAAACCACCGTCATACAACTGCGCAATATTGGGATGGACCAGCGATGCCAGCAACTGTTGTTCACGCTGAAAGCGCTCGATCACTAACGCCCGGCCCTTATCATTAAGCAGTAATTTGATCGCGACTTGCTGCTCAAATGCGCCCTGGGTGCGCTCGGCACGATAGACAAGCCCCATGCCACCGCGACCAATTTCCTCACACAAACGGTAGGGGCCAATCAGTGCGCCGGTATAGTCAGAGGGCGAACTAGATTGCTCAAGTGAGGTGCTTGTTTCAAGTGGCAGTGATTGCGAAAAATCGCCAGCCAAATCCAATGCTGGCCTATCCAAAAACGCTGGAGCATGCTGGCCAGCTCGCAGCAACGCTGCAACCTCTTCCAACAACTCATGATCTTGCCCACACTGGGCGGCTAAATAAGCCAATTGTTCAGATTCAGGTTGATCCAACACCTGATCGAGAACCAACTGAATTTCCTGCCAACGCGCCTTGGAGTATTTTATCGCCATATAAATTAATTCATCAGTGCCTGACTTAATAGTGCCTTGGCCTTTTGCCAATTACGCCTAACCGTGCGTTCATTTACGGCAAACACCAACGCTATTTCAGCTTCATTCATACCGCCAAAAAAGCGCATCTCTACCAACCTTGCAAGCTGTGCATCAATCGCTCGAATTTCCTCGAGCGCATCGTTCACGGCCAATAGCGTACTCACATTGTGATCGCCCTGTAGGTCTGCCTCAGCATAGGTAACCTGCTGCCAGTCGCCGCCTCGTTTTTGCGCATTTTTTTGCTCCGCATAATTGATTAATACATGACGCATAGCCGTTGCCGCAATGGCAAAAAAATGTTCCCGATTGCCGGGTTGCGCCTGCTGGTTATTGAGTAATTTTAAATAGGCTTCATTGACTAAAGCCGTGGTGCAGATGGTGTCCACCGACCAAACCTTGCGCAATTGACTGCGGGCAATCTTGCGCAATTCTTCATAGACGACCGGAAAAATACGATCGAGAACGTCGTCTTTACCCTGCAGGTGTTCATTGAGTAGCTGGGTGATATCCAGGTTATAGGGCATAGCCAAAGACCTCGTCGAACGACACATCGGTTTTTATTATTGTATAGGCTAACGTAAAGCGCGAAGCCTGTCTGTGATCCCGGTAACCCGATGTCACGAATGCCAACCTATTTCAATCTTGGCGCTACCGAATACAAATCTAATGGCTCAGGTAGAATATTGACTAACGTCTGGCTCTTACGAAGAAAGTACCATTTTTAGACGTCTAGGCACTAACCCTTAATCCTGTCTCCCACTAGGTAAACCCTTAAATCGAAACATCGACGCGACGCCAAAACGCCGAGCCAATATCGCTGCCACATAAACACCGCACAAATTCGCCAATACATCGCCGCCATCGGGCGTTCTGACAGGAATGTAGAACTGGCTTATCTCTTCAATAACGGAGAACACAAAAACCAACCCGCTGCCCCACATGAAATTTACCGACCCTAAACGCGGAAAAAAAGCAAACTCCATTGTAAATGCGGCACCTTGTAATGCCATGTTCAGCAATAAGGCGAGCACAAGGTAGAGCGTAAAGTGACTTAATTTGTCGCCATAAGGCACTCGCTTTACCCATTCAAATATTGCACCTTGAAAGCCGACATCCGCTGAAATAATTATCCAACAGATGAAAACAAAGAATAGCAAGGTTAGAAGCCCAAAAAATATGCGCATTTTCGACTAGGATCTTATTGTGAAAGGCGGCCACAATGGCCGCATATTAACGATTGACCTTTGACTATGATTTTTACTGGCAGGCTGAGTCTGACGTTCTATCGAGTGGCTTTTGACCAACCGAATACCAATCGATATGACGAGTCAAAAACATAAACAGACCTAACACCGAAAACAGCAGTATCGCGCCCATTAACAAGGCGTAATCCTCGGCGCAAAGCAAGGCATAAAGAAACCCGTAGAGCGCGGTTAGCCCCGCTGTAAAACCTAGGGCTCTATAGACACTAGCCAACACGTAACTAAGGTAGAAACCAATAAGTAATATGCAGGCGGCAGCGGAAATGGTGTAGGACAAGCCGAAGCTAATGTGCTCAGAAAGAGACACCAACAATAAATAAAAGAAAGCTAATGACAACCCCACTAATGCGTACTGCACTGGGTGTACCACCAGCCGTTTCAACACCTCAAATAATACGAAGCTACCAAATGTTAAGGCGATAAATAACAAGGCGTATTTTATTGCACGATCACTTTTCACGTAGCGATCAACGGGGTCGATTAAACTAACACCAAAGGCTTTACTACCAAAAGCGTTGCACTCACCGGCCATACAACGATCAAAGCTTTCAACAATATTGCTTGAAAAATACGATGTATTCCACGTAGCTGAAAACCCCTCGGCGCCAACACTTCGACTTGCGGGTAACTGATTTCCCATAAAGCTTGGGTGCGGCCAGTCAGAAACCAATTGAACGCGGGTCTCCTTGCCGACAGGGGTAATACTGAGGGATTCGGTACCCTGTAAGCGCAAGGCGAGAGAGAAATCCATGCGCGTCTTTTTGCTGATATCTAACCGCTCCAACATGGCGTGCACGCCTTCGCCAAGCTTGGACACATTGGCACTCGGCGCCATGGTGATGGCCTTGCCATTTACCTCGATAGTCAGCGCATTTTCGATACCGCGAATATCTTCGATTGCCAGTGCGATATAGGGATCAGAGAAGCGTGTTGTTTCGTCGTCGCCCTGCACGCCAAAATTACTGGGCACCTGAAAGTGGCCCGACAATGTCGCATCTGCGTGGTAGAGCAATGCCTCGTAGATACCACGGCTTCGAACCTCGGTAGTCAAATTGGCATTGAGGTCAAATTTCTCCGGCAGCAGATAGTGCACACCAGCCTGCCACACCTCTTCCTGTACACGGGCATTGGTTTGAGCCTCAACTTTCCACTGCAATACCTTTTTTCGATAGGGCAGCACCAGAATGGGGCCAGAAACTTTTTGACTAAACGTAGAGCTCTGTGCAATTTCGTGCAGGACTTGCTGATGTGTCTGCTGCCGATCCTCAATAACGCCATCAATCATGCTGATAGGCACCAATAGCAGCAGTATCAAAGCTGCTAGCGATAAACATTTATACAGTAAAGGGCGCTTCATTCTAAACTCCGAGTTAGGTCGAAGCTTTAGTCTGAACGCCCTGTGTGTGGGTAGGATGTGGATATTGTGAAGATCGGGTGAGTTTTACGAGCACCCAGCAGATTTAAACTGTCGAGATCAGGATTGAAGCCGCTACACCAGCGCCAGTATTGCAAATGGAGAGTGAACCCGCGTGTAAATGAGCGACTTCTTGAACGAAATTCAAACCCAACCCTGTGCTTTTTTTACCCGTTTTTGGACGCGCTAAGGAGTAGAAGCGCTCGGTTAACCGCGCCAGCGCAAACTCGGGGATTTGTGGCCCAGTGTTTGTTATTGTGAGCGTCAAGGTCCCTGGCTGCGCTTGCGAAAATATTTCTATTTGTCCAGCGTCCGGGCAGAAATCTAAGGCGTTGTCGAGCAAATTTGTAAAGGCCTGGCGCAAAAGAAATGGGTCCCCCTGCACCATTAGCCCCTCTGCCAGATGATTTTTTAGCTGTAGCTGCGCTTGAATAATACGGGCAGCCTGGCTCGCTAGAATGCTTTGCCAAAGTTCGCTGATATCAACGGCCACGCGCGTATTTAAGCCTTGCTGCTGTTCTATTTTCGCTAGACCTAACAAGCGCTCGATCATCTGTTGCATGCGCAAACTTTCACTATCGATATTATCTATAAACCGCCGGCGCTCTGCTTCTGTCATGGGCGATTGCAATAATTCGGTGGCGGCCCGAATGGCGGTTAACGGGCATTTCACTTCGTGCGCCAGGGTTTGCACATAGCGCTCCACATAGGCCTTACCTTCTAACTCAACGCGCATCGACTCCAAGGCGCAGGCCAATTCATTGAGTTCGCCGCTGGTCACTTTGCCAATTGGCAGAGCTGGGCGCTGCCCCTGACTCACCGCTAATGCATAGTGGCGTAAACGCCGCAACTCACGGGTTAACCACCAGGTAAACAACAAACCCAACAACAAGCCGACAGTAATCACCAGAACACTTTGTAGTATCAGCCGATTGCGCGCCTTTTGTAAAAACGGCTCCATGGTGTGATTCGGTTTAGACACCGACACCGCACCAATAATTTTGCCCTTGTCGATAATAGGTGCCGCAATATACATAACACTCGAAGGCTCCCCATTAAACATTTCGGTAGAAGAGCGAGCGCCGTATTGCCCGCGCAAGGTCAGATAAACATCATTCCAACGCGAGTAATCCTGGCCCGCAGCTTGATTGGCTGAATCAAACACCACTCGCCCCACGTCATCGGTTACATAAATGCGGTGATTGGTTGAGGTTTTATCTACCCCCCAAATATTGGCGTCTAATGTCCGCTGCCCATAGGCTGCAAAAATTTCCGCCAGTGCTGTATCACCTAAACGGTTCGTCTTTAATGGATCGCGCAATATCTCAGCCAAAAGATTGGCGGTATCCACCAAGGTTTCTTCGGTTGTTTGGCGAATAGCCGGCTTGATTTCATTCAACACACTGTTGACCAAGACATAGCCGGCAATGGACATGAAAATGACATAGAGCAGAAAAATGCGGGCACTAAGCGACCTTAATTTAAGCCCGGCTGATAACTGTAGCCAAAACCACGCTCTGTTTTGATGGGCTCAACCCCAGCGTTGACTGCCCGAAGTTTAGCGCGCAATGCTTTGATATGGGTATCAATGCTGCGATCATAGGCGCCGTTGACTGAACTGCCGATGGTATTGAGTAACTGATCTCGGCTGAAAACTCGCGACGGCTGGGACAGGAGTGTTTGTAACAGTAGATATTCAATACGCGTTAAATTGAGGGTTTGGCCATAGTAATGAACTTTCATCGCCGCGGTATCAATGGAAAATTGGGCTGGCGTCATCTGCGCGCTGGGCTGGACAACGGCATAACGCCGTAAAATAGCTTTTACTCGCGCTGCCACTTCGCGCGGGCTAAAAGGTTTAACCACATAATCGTCGGCACCGATTTCTAGGCCGACAACTCGATCGACTTCATCACTGCGCGCCGTTAGAAATAACACCGGCACTTGCGAGAACTCGCGCAGCAATTTACACGCTTCAAAACCACTTATGTCGGGCAAGCCAACATCCATGATCACCAAGTCCACCGCTTGCTCGCGCACATAATTCAGTGCATTAGCGGCGAGACTTTGCCAGTGGGTGGTAAAGCTTTCCCGCTGCAACACAAAACTCAAGCTTTCTGCGATGGCGGCTTCATCTTCCAAAATCAATATATGCGGCATGAATCTACTGGGATGCGTGAGTTTAAAATTGGATTCTACAACATTGATGCGCAGCTTATTGGGTGAGCTATGCAATCGTCTAAACTTGCTCACTCGAAAGAAAGGCAACAACGCAGCTGTTCGACTCAACCGAGTTTTCACCCTGACGGCCTAGGTGAAACGACTACTCCGGCCGCTGACCGACAAGTTCTACCCCTTCCCCCACTTGACCGACACCGTTAAAATTCTGACCCGCAAGCTTTTGCCAGTCATAAGTAGGTACAAACGTGCAATTTTCGAGTTATGGCAACTGGGTAAAACCTATTCCGCATGTGCTCGCCCGTTTTGGCGTTGACGGGCACGCCTTACTTAGTTCTCTCGGGCTCGCCAATCACAAAGAGGGCGAGCGCCTACCGGCGGAAAAAACCGCTGAAGCATGGCGCCTAGCCGCGCAATTATCTGGCCAACCATCAATTGGCATACATGCTGCCAAGGCGATTCACCCAGCAAGCTGGGGAGCGCTGGGGCACGCCGTACTTTCCTGCGAAAATTTGCATCACGCCATTTCACTGTTGCTTAAATACCCGGCTTTTATCAGCGATTCGATTCGAATTGAGGCTTATGAAGGCACTGAAACATTTACGCTAGAAACCTTTCCGGTATCGAAACAATTGCCGGGTGTTGAATCACTCGAATTTGGCATGGCCACTGGGTTTCAGCTACTCAACGCGATTTTTCCTGCGCAGTTAAAGCTAAAATCCCTGAGCTTAACCCGCACTGAAAATTGCGACGCGACAAGCTATCAGGAATTTTATCAGTGTGAGGACGTTTTCTTCGGCCAAGCCTCTGCCAAACAAGTTTTTTACCGTAAAGACATTTATTTGCCCCTGCCCTTTGCCAACGCAGAATTAACCGAACACCATGAAAAACTGGTGCAACAACAACTGCAGAAACAGGGCTTCGATTTTGAAAAAAACACCTTTATCGAGCAAGTAACCGCGCGACTACGCCAGCAGTTAAACGCGGGGCACATTAATCAAACCAAGATCGCTGAAGAGCTAAATATCAGCAGTCGTCACATGCAAAGAAAGCTAAAGGCGCTTAACACCAGCTTTAGTGATTTAGTGGATAGTATCCGAAAAGAAAGTGCGTTAGCGTTACTAAAGAGCAGACAAAAATCATTAACCGATATTGCCCACCAACTCGGCTTTTCCGACCACAGCAATTTTACCCGCGCATTCAAGCGCTGGCATGGCTTAACGCCGACACAGTTTTTGGAACTAGCGATACAACAATCAGCCGCTAACCGTTAAGCTTTTTAGCCTCAACCGGCTACTCAACTCACAGCGCTGAGGCCTTAGCAACCTTAACGCGTCTTCCCCAAAGCACTGAAAACTGCTCGCTAACGCGCCCTTCACTGCCGCTGGTAAAAAAAATATCAGCCCCCGGCAGGCGCCCCTGACGAATCAAATGTAATTGCGTTAACCGCCTTATCACCTCTCGGGCGACGGCCTGCGCGGTATCAATAATACCTACCTTCGGGCCGGCAATGGTTTTTATAGCATCGGTTAGAAAAGCGTAGTGGGTGCAACCCAGCACCAGCTGATCGACACCTCGAGCCACTAAGGATTGCACATATTGTTGTATTAACTGTTTAGTGTCAGGTTCATCAAAGGCTAGGTTTTCCACCTGCTCCATTAGGCCGGGGCAAGCTTGCAGCTCAATACGCCCCGCATCAGCTAAGCGCAGGACTAACGCCAGAAAAGCCGGACTCTTGATGGTTTGATGGGTCGCCAAAACGCCCACCACCCCGCGTTTGCTCGCTTGGCAAGCGGGCTTGATACCAGGCTCCACACCCACAAAGGGGATCGAATACGTTTGCCTGAGTTTTTCAATGGTCGAGACAGTGGCCGTGTTACAGGCCACCACCACAATCTTAACTTGCTGCGCCAATAGAAAATCGACAATACTGCACGCTCTTTTATAAATAAAAGCTTCTGTTTTTTCGCCATAAGGCGCGTGCAGCGTGTCTGCAACATAAACGATATCTTCCCCGGGCAATAGCGCTCGTATCTCACGTGCAATAGACAGGCCTCCCACCCCCGAATCAAATACACCTATCGCTTGCTCTGAGCCAATCACACATCACCCTTTGTTTCAACGTCATGTATTTTTAACGTATTTTTTTAATAAACAGTGTCGCCAAGCCTAACCATCTGAGGCTGCCTTATGCGCCGCATAAAAAAGCCGCCCTTAGGGGCGGCTTAGACAATCGGCTTTAGACAACCAAACTACTGCACGATGGTAATCGGGTAAACCGCCGATTTTTTACCACTGGGGTTGAGCGCTTTCATCTCTGGCACTAGTTCGGTAAGGGTTTTCTCGCGATTGCCGGGCGCGGGGTGGGTACTTAGAAATTCTGGGCCACCAGCACCACCGCTTTGCTCGCCCATTTTACGCCACAAACTTGCCGCCGCTTCGGGCTTGTAACCGGCGCGACTGGCCAGCTCGGTGCCAATGCGATCGGCCTCTGATTCCGCGGTGCGGCTATTAGGCAACTCAAGCGCCAACTTCGCAGCCAAGGCCGCTCCCGTTAGCGCCACGGCGTGGTTATCGGCGGCCACACCGGCGGCAACCACACCTAAATTAATAGCCATAGCCCGCGACATGCGCTCGGCCGTGTGATTGGCCAGGGCGTGGGATATTTCGTGGCCCATGATCTGCGCCATTTCATCATCGGACAAATCGAGCTTGTTGATAATGCCGGTATAGATAGCCATGCGACCACCCGCCATACACCAGGCATTGATGGTTTCCGGGTCATCGATAATCGCGACACTCCACTCCCAATCAGCGCTGTTTGGGTACATAGCCACGGCTTCAGTGACCAAGCGCCCAGTCACATTCTGCACCCGCTTGACGACTTTCGGGTCGGTTACCAACTTCTTCTGCTGATCCAACTCCGCCACCGTACCTAAGTAGGCTTTTTTCGATTCGACAATGGCAGATTCCGGCGATATCAGCATTAATTGGCGACGGCCGGTAGGGCTAGTGGTGCAGGCCGCCACCAGCGTAGAAAGGCACAACAGGTAAATCAGGTGTTTAATCATGGTTCTCAAAGCTTCCTTTTTAATTAACCTAGTCAACAATGACGGCGATTATACGGCATACCGACGCGCTAAGTAGCGCCCCCGTCTCAGCTTGCTAACGCGCATCGGGTTTGTAAATCACCACAGAGCCTGCCATCAGGTCGTGGAAACCGCGCTTCTTCGCATCGATTCCAACCCAAATAAATCCCAGGAAGAGCGCAAAAGCAGAGACAAAATAGCCCAGATAGCGAATTAAGGATTGACCGAAACTCAACGGCGCCAAGGTTTTCGCATCGACGATTTGGGTATCTAACACCAGCTTTCCAGGTGTGCCGAGAAACTTCATCCAGCAGAAGACGTAGATAGCTAAGTAAACACCACCCTTGGCCAAAAACTGCTGGCCAAGCGCCGCCAACGCCAGCATTTGCTGGTCCAGCGGTGCGCTGTAGTCCATAGTTGCGAGAGGGTTATCGAAGATGAAATAAAACGGTAGCGCCAAACCCACGCCAAACACCACTGAATCGATTACAAAGGCCAAGAAGCGTATCCAAAAGCCGGCGTATTTAGGCTCGGTGTGGTCGAGATCTAGCTGTAATTCCATGGCCTTGCTCCTAGATAAAGCCAGCACTGTAGCTCGAAGCTGATGCACAATCAAAGCCGATTAGCGCGGGAGACAGCGCTTAAGCAAGCCAAATATTCGGCCCATGCTGACCCTGGGTTTAACCGGCAATCGCGATCGCCAATCAAGCTCGCCAATCGACCTCGCCAGTGTTAGTACAACCCAGCGCGGCCGGCAAGCAATCGGGTTACCTGAGCCTGTAGCTCGGGCAGCACCTGTTCGGCAAACCAGGGGTTGGCTTTTAACCAGCGGTTATTGCGCGGGCTTGGGTGCGGCAGCGGTAGCGCTGCGGGCCAAAAGGCGCGCCAGTTGCGCACCGTTTCAGTAAGGTTGGTCTGACTATTCAAATGCCATTGCTGCGCATAGTGACCGATGACGAGCTGCAACGCTAAGCCTTCGTGCTGTATTAAGACCTTGCGGCGCCAGTGTGCGGCACACTCCGCTCTTGGCGCTAGATCGCCATTAGTGCCAGTGCCGGGGTAACAAAAACCCATGGGTAGGATGCTAAACAATGAGGGGTTATAAAACTGCTCGCGCGTCACCCCCAACCAAGCGCGCAATCGATCACCAGAGGCATCATCGAAGGCGAGCCCCCTAACGCGGGTCAAACGCCCAGGCGCCTGACCGGCAATTAAAATCGGTGCATTGAAACCTAGCTGCAAGATCGGTTTAGGCGGGTCGGGCAATAACCCGGCGCACAATTGGCAGTTGGCAATATCCCGCGCCAAATTAGCCTTTGTAGTCATATCTATACCTCTTGCAGGTGCTAGGTTTATTCATTTACGCCTATAGCGAAGATCCAAACCGCCCCTGACTACGTAAGGGCTAGCACTCTCTATTCAGGACCCGCCATGATTACCCTACACCACCTTAACAACTCACGATCCCAGCGCATTATTTGGCTACTGGAGGAGCTTGGCGTTGACTACGACATAGTACAACACCAACGCGACCCGAAAACCCAGCTCGCACCGCCGAGCCTGCGAGCCATACACCCGCTCGGCAAAAGCCCGGTGATCGTCGATGAAAGCAATCAGATGGTTATGGCGGAGAGCGGCGCTATTATCGAATACTTGATTCAAGTCTATGGCGACAGCCAATGGCAAAGGCACCGTGACCAAGCTGAATACTGGGATTATGTTTTCTGGCTGCACTACAGCGAGGGTTCGGTCATGCCGCCCTTGGTGATGCGCTTAGTGATGGCTGGCGTCAGTAAAGCGCCCATGCCCTTTTTTGCGAAACCCATAGCGCGCTCTATTTGCTCAAAAGTGTTAGCTCAGTTTGTCCAGCCGAACATCAGCCGAAACTTAGCCTTTATTGAAAGCCACTTGCACCAGCGCCAATGGTTCAATGATGAGCGCATTTCCGGCGCCGATGTTCAAATGAGCTTTGCCTTGGAAGCCGGTGTTGCCTCGGGTTTAATCGATGAACGCTTTCCGGCCATTCGCGCCTTTGTCGAGCGCTGCCACCAACGCCCAGCCTACCAACGCGCGCTTAAACGAGGCGGCGAATACGCCTATGCCTAAGTGCCTGGCCTAGTTACCCGGAGGCATAAGTGTCTGGCTTAAGTGCTTGGCCGAGCTACCCTAGGTAGCTGCCTATGCCTTGCCGCCTAGGCTCGTCATAGGCGCAAGCCCTCTGCGCGGTGGCGGCGTTAAACCTGCCACAGGCCAGTTTCATAAAAATGTTCTAGCCGAGCCAGATAGGGTTGCAGGTCGAGCTTTTGCGCTGCCACCCAATTGTCGTTGTAATAGGTGGGCAGGTAGCGCTCGCCAGCATCGCAAATAAGGCTCACCACACTGCCCGACTCGCCGCGCAACTGCATTTCCGCCATCAACTGGAAGGCCGCGTATACGTTAGTACCGGTCGAGCCGCCGCACTTGCGCCCGAGATGCCGCTCTAAAAACCGCACCGTTGCAACGGAAGCGGCATCCGGTACTTGCATCATGTCATCGACAATGGACGGGACAAAAGACGCCTCCACCCGGGGCCTGCCTATACCTTCAATACGAGACGGCACCGAGGCGACGATACTGGCGTCGCGATTGTGGAAATAATCGTAAAACACCGAATTTTCCGGGTCGGCGACGCACAGACGGGTGGGGTAGCGCTGGTAGCGGATAAAGCGGCCAATGGTGGCCGAGGTGCCGCCAGTGCCCGCGCCCACCACAACCCAGCTCGGCACCGGGTTCGGCTCGTGCGCCATCTGCGAGAAGATTGACTCGGCGATATTGTTATTGCCGCGCCAGTCGGTGGCGCGCTCGGCGTAGGTAAACTGATCCATGAAATGGCCGTTCAGTGCATCGGCTAAACGCCTTGATTCGTCGTACAACTGGGAGGGCTCCACCAAGTGACACTTGCCGCCATAAAAGGCGATTTTTTCAATTTTCTCCGGCGAGGTGTTTTTAGGGATGACCGCCACAAAGGGCAGCCCGAGCAATTGGGCAAAATACGCTTCAGACACCGCCGTAGAGCCGCTCGATGCTTCAATAATCGTGGTTTCGCGGTGAATCCAGCCGTTACACAAGCCATACAAAAACAGTGAGCGCGCCAACCTGTGCTTTAAACTGCCCGTGGGGTGAGTGGACTCATCCTTTAAATACAAAGTAATGTGCGGCGATGCCGGTAGCGAGAGCTTAATCAAATGGGTGTCGGCCGAGCGCTGAAAATCGGCGTTGATAATCTCAATGGCTTGTTCAATCCAGGTGCGCATATCTGCCTCAATTTATAAAATTACACCAATAGGTTCAGCGCTTTGCCGAGACCTTACTATACTCAAAGGGTGTCGGTCACACCCTAAGCCCATGAACCTATTTCATCCATCCCGCCACCAGGCCACTTTAACCATTTTATTGGGTGGTGCCCTGCTGCTTGTTACGGCGCTGGGTGCCCAGATTGCCTTACATGGCATCACCGAGCGCTACTCCACCTTAGTCGACACGCGAATCGCCAGTTTGAACCAGCTGCATCACATAGACACGCTCTTTAAACGGCAAGTTCAGGAATGGAAAAATACTCTGTTGCGCGGCCACGACCCAAACCAGCGCGACATGTATTGGCAAAGCTTTTTAAGTACAGAGGCCGAGGTAAGCAAAGCCTTAGACGAACTAGAAAGCAAAGCACTGAACCCTGCAACACGAAAAGCTCTGCATCAATTCCAGCGCTCGCACAAAGACCTAGCGAAGCGTTATCGGCAAGGTTTCGACATTTTTTTGCAATCCAATCTCGATTTCAAAGCAGTCGACAGTTTACTTAGAGGTATTGATCGACAGCCGGCAAACCAACTGCACGATTTTACCGAGCGGCTCGAACGCGATATCGGCTTAGAAGCTGACGCCTTGCACGACACGGCAGGCAATTATTATATTGCCACATTATTTATCGTCATCTTCGCCAGCCTAGTGGTCGCCATAGGCGTGGCCGCCATTGTGCGCAATGCCATCAAAGTAGAGGTGGATTCGCACAGCCGCACTGGCTTCCTCGCCAAGATGAGCCACGAGATCCGCACCCCCATGAACGGCGTGCTAGGCATGAGCGAGTTGTTAGGTGCAACACCACTGACCGAACAACAAGTGCGTTACAACCAAGCCATTCACAGCTCAGGGCAATCTCTGCTCATTCTTATCAACGACCTGTTGGACTATTCGCGCATAGAAGCGGGCAAAATGTCGCTGGAGCATATTCCTTATTCACTGCGCGGCCTGTTGAGTAATTTGTTTTATCTGTTCGTTCACACAGCGGCGGAAAAACAATTGAAATGGCACATCGATATAGCACCAGAAATTCCCGACCAATTTATGGGCGACTCGGTGCGGCTCAATCAAATCTTGGTCAACCTCGTCGGCAATGCACTCAAGTTCACTAAGGTGGGCGGCGTGGAATTGACCATTCGCTGCCAGGGTGGGCGCCTGTGTTTCAGCTGTGTCGACACCGGCATTGGCATGACAGAGCAAGCCATTAGCCAACTATTTACGCCTTTCACCCAGGCCGATACCAGCATCAACCGCCGCTTCGGCGGCACCGGCCTCGGCCTTACTATCAGCCGCGAACTCTGCTTGCAAATGCAGGGCGAACTAAGGGTAAAAAGCGCCCCGGAACAAGGCAGTGAGTTTATAGTCGATATCCCCGCCGAGCTGGCCGAGCGAGAGCAAGACATCGACTTCCCAGCGCCAAAACCGCGTATCCAATTGTGCATTGAAGACCCAAAACGGATGCACGACTATCAACGATACTGTCAATTTTGGGGCTTGCAAACCGAACAGCTGGATACCGATAAGCCAAGTTTTTCAGCGGCTAGGGAGAGCGCCGAACCGATCATTGCGGTCATCGACCTCAGTGACCACGCTAAAAGCGACGCCCTAGCAACACAGTGCAAACAGGCCGGCCATAAAGCGCTGCAACTCTACGATGTTGGCCAAAGTAACGAGTGGGTCAACAGCCACGGCGAAGTTAGCTCTGGCTTTAAGGATCGGCCCCCCTTTGGTGCACTGCTTAAACCACTCTTGCTAGATTGCCTACATCTAGATTCAACCAAAGCCAAACAACATGACCCACACACGGGTATCCGGCCCCTGAATATTCTCGCCGCCGACGATAATTCTGTGAACCGCACGGTGGTGTCTGCCATGCTCGCCAAACTTGGCCATCGCTGCACCCTCGCCTGCGATGGCGAAGACGCCGTCAGCCAATTTATCAATAACAGCCGCCCCTTCGATCTAGTGCTCATGGATTGCGAAATGCCCGTGCTAGACGGCGTTGGTGCACTTAAATGCATTCGGGAAATTGAGGCCCAGCAGCAAGCGACGCGCACGCCGGTATTAGCACTCACAGCCAACGCCTACCAATCGCAGCTGGACGGCTATAGAGAGGCCGGCATGGATGATGTGTTAACCAAGCCTCTAAGCTTAAACACCCTCAAGGAAGCGCTGGCCAAACACGCCCTCTAAACCGCGCACCTAGGCACAGCAGTTCTGGTATCATGCGCGCCATTACTAGCTTGCCAAGGATTTCTTTCGGCCATGAAAGCCACACTTCCTCTGACCGTCCTGTGCGTCGGGATCGCCGCCGTGACAGCCCCAACCTTCGCCATCGAACCCTCGCCAACCACTGAGCCAAGTACCGGCGTTTGGTCCATGGGGATGACCACGAGAAGCTTCGACTCCCCCTACGAGGGCGAGGGCCTGCGAAACGATTTCATTCCTGAAATTAATTATCAGGGCGAGCAGTGGTATATCGATGGCACACAAGCGGGCTGGCGCAGCGGCAACCACCAGGGCTTCTATCTCGATGCCTTCAGCCGCTACCGCTTTGGCGGCTACAGCGAAAAGAACGCAGATGCGCTGCAAGGTATGCGCCGCTTGGGCACGCTGGAGGCCGGCGCCAAGCTGGCATTTGACAGCGAGCTAGGCGAGTTCAGCATCGGCGCCAGCCACGACACCTTAAACCGCCATCAGGGTTGGTCTTCGAGCCTCGAATGGCGCGGCGCTTGGCAGGCCAATGGCTGGAAACTCGAGCCCTTTGTGGCCATGGATTACGACAGCGCCGAGGTAAACGATTACTTTTTTGGCGTCAAACCCGAGGAGGCAACCTCAGAGCGAGCTGCCTACCGAGCCGATAGCGCCATCAATTATCGGCTCGGTGTGGACAGCTGGTATCGCCTAGGTGGCCCACACCTGTTCGGCGCCGGCCTGAGCCACACGCTATACGACGCCAGTGTCGAGCAAAGCCCGATTACCGACGCCAGCAGCCGCACGGAATTGCGCCTCAGCTATCGCTATGAATTTATCAACAACCCAGCCGCGCAGGCTGTGGCTAAAGCTGGCGAGACGCAATGGCTCCAGGGCGATTGGGAGTGGCGCCTGGCCGGCGGCTACTACAAAGATGGCAATTTCATCGAGATGATTTACCTCAACAACATGGCCGTGGATACCAACGACACCGCCATGGTGAGTGCATTTTTAAGTAAAAAAATCACCGAGCGCACCTTCGACCTGCCGATTCAAATGCACGTCACCGGCGGCCTGGTGCGGCATTTCGAGAAAGATTTACAGAGCGACTTCAACGAATATGTATTTGCGTTAAAGGGCTACTTCAGTGAATTCCCTTGGTCGCACATTGTGGAAACACGCGTTGGCTTTGGCTACGGTTTTTCTTACGGCGATAAAGTCCCCTTTCAGGAGACCGAAAGCGTGCTGGAAAAAAACATTAATGACTCGCGTCTGTTGCAATACCTAGACTACAGCTGGGACGTGAATATGGGCGACCTGTTCAGAGCGCCCTCGGCCAAGCATTGCTACCTGGGCTATAGCATTCACCATCGCTCGGGTATTTTCGGCAAGACAGAAATTTACAACAACGTAAACGGCGGCTCCAACTGGAATACATTTTACCTGCAATGCAAAGTCAACCACTAAGGCTGGCGCGCTTTACCCACCACGCGGGGCTGCCGCTGTTACTGCTAGCCGCCCTGCTTCTGGCGTTTATTCCCAGCCAAAGCGAATCATTCCTAGCCTGCAGTATTTTCCCTGCACGGGATCTTCTAAGCCTGCAATGGCTCACCGGCCACGTCTGCCACACATCGTTGCAACACTGGGCGCTTAACGCAACGGGGCTCGGTATTTTCGCGCTACTTTATAGCCGCTGCTTTACCGCCCTCGCCTTCGCGCTGCTGGTGAGTGCATTACTAGTTGGCACCAATATTTACTTATATTTTTTCTATCGCTTAGATTTCTATCTCGGCCTGTCATCCATTTTGTACGGCTTATTTCTGTTTGCGGCGTTGAGCCAGTTTGGCCAACAGAAAGTCATGAGTATGCTGATATTACTTGCCTTGGCCATGCAATTCGGCGCCAGCTATTTGGCTCTCTACCCCTTGTCGAACACCGATCTGCCGGCTGCCACCGATGTACATTTAGCGGCGGCAGGTATCAGTATTTTTCTTTATGGTCTGTTTCGCGGCTGGCGCCATTGGCGCTGAAAAAGCTGTACCAAACAGGCGCACAACAACAGCCCTAAAAAGACAAAGTCAAGCGCGCCAGCCGAACCAGAATAACCCTCGCGATGCTCAACCTTGGCTATTTTTTCGTTTTTAACCCGGTCTTTAAATCGACCCAACTCGGCATCTAAATTGACTACCATGTCCTGAACCGCTGCATCAAAACCCTTAAAACTATTCTCGGTCATGGTGTCGGCTACGCCGATGGCGGTAGAGCGCTGATCAATGCGATTCACACCGGGGGCACGAAATAACATCTTGCGCGATTTAACATCGAACACTGCGGTATCGACAAAGGTTTGGATGGAGTTGTCACTGGCGGGAATCACATACAGGCCGACAATCGTCCAGTACAGTAGCGAGGCGTTGTTATCGATTGTTTGCATCACCTGATCGTAAGAAACCAGGGCCATTACATCCACATCGTGCAAGCGCGCCAATTGCTCAAGGGCATCGAAACCCCGGCCGTTACGCAAATAGGTACTGGGAATTAATTCGATACGATCAATATAGTCATAGCGGGTAAACGACGCTTTTACCTTCTCCAACAGCGCCATTTCTTGCGCCATAGAGAGTTGTTGCCTAGGGCTAAAACCAGCCGATGGCACAAAGGCTAAACCGACTTTCACCGGCAGTTGAAGCAGGGGTAGCTGAGCTGTGACCTCGCTGCGATCGTCCTTGTTTGGGTAGAGATAATCCACCAAACTGCTGGAGACAGCATTGCGATTACTGCCCTCGTTAACCAACGAACTGCAGCCAAATAACGCGACTAACATCAGTCCTTGTAGTACAAGTAATATCTGTTTCATGTAAATATCCCTGCCAAGAAAGTGACTCACACACCAACCGATTGGTTGAGCGAGGCATCGATTCTGTATCAGCGCAGGGTAATTTGGAAGTAAAAACAAAAAGGCGGCCAGCCCTATTTGAGCTAGGCCGCCAGGGGTTTACAACGCCTATATCAATTCAGGTATGTACCGCTAACGCCTATTTTGCCCGGGCCATTGAGCACCCAGATGCGAGCGCCGTAGGCCGGCACGGTAAAACTCGCGCTGCCATTACTGACCGCCAGAGTGCTACCGGTTATCGCATCGCGGTAGGTACCATTTTTAATGCCAGACATTGACACACTCTGCGCGCCCGAAGCCGCTAATCCCACCAGTGCATAGCTGCCTTCGGTGCTGAGATCGCGCACAAAACTGATGCCAGCGCCCCATTCATTAACCTGGCTCATGGGTGCTTTTTGCAGCGCCGGCACCGCTTTGCGAATTTGATTTAACCGCTTGATGTGCTGGTACATGGGGTGACTTTGGGTGGTCGCTAGATCGTCCAAGTGCGGGCCAAAATACGCCCGTCCAGTTTGATCTAAGGTGTCGTTGGCGCTGGCAATATCTTGCGGGAAGCCAGCTTTAAACATGATTTCCTCACCGTAATAGAGCGTCGGAATACCGCGTGCTGTCCACAGTAAATTGTAAACCAAGGCCGCATTCGCCTGCTCGCCACCGAAGCGATATTTAAAATCGTTATCTGGGCCTACGTCGTGATTTTGGAAAAAAGTCACCAGCTTGGTGGCGTCGCCATATATCCAATCCATGGCAAAGATACCCCCCACGCCACCAAAATGACCGCGGGTAACGTTATCGCGGAAAGTGGAAAACAGTGAGAAGTCCAACACCGACAGGCCCGAGTCGCCACCCGCATTTGGGTTGGATGGATCTTGCGTGGTGCGGGTATACCACCAAGGCCGAATAACCGCCGAGGCATTGTCATTGGCAATTTCCGAACCGAAACCGGTGCCCTTAACAAGGTTTTCACCAAAGACAAATAAGCCGGGTTTATAGGCTTGCCAATCGTGTACATAACTCAACATTTCATCGCGCTCGATATGCTTTAGCGTATCAATGCGAATGGCATCAACACCCATATCCAAATACTGATGAATTGCGTTATTCACATAATCTTTGACGTTTTGATTTTCCGTTGCCAAATCAATGGTATCGCCGGCCAGATGTTTTTTCTGTAGCGCATCGGGGTTTTCCCAATCGCCACCAGCCATAAAACCGTCCAGATGGTACCAAGCGGGATCTAGCCCCTGTGCATCTATGCCAAAAAATCGATTAGCGTTATAGCCTGCCAAGGGCACGGTGACGCCGGTCTTCGGGTCGACCAAGGGAGTCACGCCCTCGGGATCTGAATTGCAGCGCGCGCGATACCAATCGGGTGCCTTGGCGTTATCGTCGTCGCAGCGGTTAAGGCTAACATAATCACCCAAGTTGCCTTGATAGGGGCCGTTATCGATTAAGCCCTGTGATGAACCGGCGGGCACAAAATATTTAATGGGCAGATGATCAATCCACACGTGATTGCGCAACCCGTATTGCCCGGAGTGATTGACCACCACGTCTTGAATAACCTTCAGGCCCTTGGCGTGCGCCGCATCGATAAAGGCTTTGTAATCCGCACCTGGCGATTCGAGCCGTGGATCAACTTTGTAAAAATCGTAGGCATGGTAGCCGTGATAATCTAGCCCCGAGCGATTTTCCACCGGTGGCGTTACCCATATCGCGGTAAAGCCGAGGTCTTTAATGTAATCCAGCTTGGCGATAAGGCCTTTAAAATCACCGCGCCAATGGGGATCACCGGCTTTGTATCTATCGCGGTTATAGTAGTTGTTCGTTTCATCGCCATCGTAAAAACGCGCGGTCATTAGGAAGTAAATAGTTTCGCTTCTAAAATCACCGGACAGGGGTTGCGCGCCGATACGGTAATTAAACACCTGCACATTTTCATTACCGGAGGCATCCACGGCCAAGGTCTTTAACATCAAGTCGATGTCGCCATTGATATCGCTCGCGACAATCGCTTCTCCGTTGTAACGGCTTGAAGAAGGCGTCGGCTGGCTGCCGTCCAAGGTGTAATACACCGCTGGCGCTAAATCCTGATTATCGGCAACGCTTAAGCTAATGGCCTGTGATGCAGCGTAACTTCCGGCACTGGGGTTGGCGGTTACCGTGGGCGCAAGGGTATCCGCACCCGCTACTGCCTGCACATCAATAACGTTGGTGCTGGCATTGAAACAAATATCAAAGGTCTGATTCGCGGCAACAATATAATCTTGCGCGGGGTAGCTTTCGGTCCAGTCACCAAAGTGGTCAATCTTAAAGCGCGGATTGTCACTCGCAAAATGTTGTTGGGTACAAAAGTTGGTGCCGTCGCTGGATGCCATACTCAACGCAGACCAACTGTTTGGCGTACCGCGAAAATACCACTGATCGGCACTGACGCTTTGCACCTGAATGGTCACTGAGGTGCTAGCTTCGGCTCCCTGATCATCGGTTACGGTTAATTCAACGGTAAAGGTGCCGGGGCTCACGGCGGTAAAATTTGTCATATCGGCACTGGTGCCATCACTCCAGGCGTAACTCGCGATATAGCCATCGGTATCGACCGAGCTGGAGGCATCGAGTGCAATGTTTTCACCGACCAATAAAGTGATGGGCGATGCCGGATTGATGACCGCCATCGGCAATTGATTGGACGTGCCCAAGGGCTGCACAGTGTAGGCCAAGGTTTGATCATTCACCGTTAATCGATGATCGCCCGTGCCGGTGACATAAATATCGGCGCCGGATTTTTCCAACACGCCATCGCTATTAGTGTCGCCATAGTTAGTCGACCAATCGCCTAGTACATCGAACTTTACACGCTGCTGCGACTGGCCATCCAAATGAACATCTAGCTGCCATTGATGATCGGCACTTAAGGTCATCGACGTAGAGGCCCAGCCATTAAACGTGCCGCGCGCATTGAGCTGGCTAAATACTTTATCAAATCCTGTTTGGCCGCAGCTCTCGACAGGGCTTACGCTAATAACCTTGGTCTGACTATTAAACAAAATTTTTAGCGTGCTGCCACTGGTGACATTGAAATCCGTTGCCGGATAGCTTTCTGCCCAATTACCGGTGCGATCAATTTTAAATCGCGCGCCACCGCCGCCATCACCGGCGGCGAAAACCTGACAGGTGGAATATTGCGTGGCCGACTCTGCCACCATGGCAGTGGCAGCCCACGCATTGGAAGTACCGCGAAAAAACCAATCCGCCTGGGTAAAACCACTGACACCCGCGCAAGCGAGGGCCAACGCCGTAACATGCATTTTTTTCATTTTCATTGCCTCTATTATTGTTATTAGGGCTTTGATTTCTTACCGACAATCAGCGCGTAACCGAATTTCGGTTACTGGACATCAGCTTTCACGCATCTGGTTAACGCACGTGGTTAACAGGTTTCGAAAAGCACCAGCAATGGCACTCAGGGGATACCAGCTTCTGAGGGAATACACGCAAGCCACACTATGACTCCGCTGCCAAATCCAGCAATAACCGCTGTTTCGGCGCGACAAATAATCAGCGCAACTGGGGTTTCAATTCAAGCAAAGTGAAAATGAATACGTATTCAAAAGGCGATGCGGCGCGCAGAAACACAAAGGTGGCGCCAGATATCCACGGTGTTTTTCTCGACATTAAAATGACCAAAGCCACGATTACGTCACGAGCGCCCAGCCACGAGTAGCCTGGCGGCATAAATCGACTATATTTAGACCCATGGCAATAACGGATAACTTAGGTCTGCACACGTCTTCTCATCACAAGGTAAAATTACAGCTTGGGCTTTCGGAACAACACCGTATGATAAAGATTTTCACTGCAAATACGCTGTTCGAACTACAACTAATTCGCAATCAGTTCGACTTCGCAGGGCTAGAAACACAGGTGCGCAACGAGTTTGCCGGCGGAGCGATGGGCGAGCTGCCCGTTTGGGATTGCTGGCCAGAACTTTGGTTGCTAGACGAATCTAAACTCGACAAAGCTAGGGCTATTGTTGCCTTATTTTCACCTACGAGCGACGCGGAACGGCCAGAAATTCGCTGCACGATTTGTGGCAATGCTTGCCCGGGAAATTTTCAGCGCTGCTGGCACTGCCAGGCTCCACTAATAGTTTGCGAAGAATAGATAATCATTTTGTGTAATCTAACACAATCCACCACCCCAACACTTATGCAGTGACGTGCAACTTATTCAAGGTCGTGACGCACCTATACTAGCGCTAATCTATTTAACAAAAAAAGTGCTATGCTGGCCAAAAACCAAATAATTCTGGCAACAATAATAATCACGGCACAGGCAATGTTATGACCTCCACAGCTCAAACACAGCAAGGCAACACAGGTTTTATTATTCTCATTAGCTGCATCGCCACCATTGGCGGTTTTTTATTCGGCTTTGACAGTGGCGTTATCAATGGCACTGTCGATGGATTACAGGCCGCCTTTAATTCCGATAGCGTGGGCACGGGCTTTAATGTTGCCTCGATGCTTTTGGGTTGCGCCGTGGGGGCATTTTTCGCTGGCCGGTTGGCGGATATTTACGGCAGGCGTGCACTGCTGATTGTGTCTTCACTATTTTTTATTGTCTCGGCTTGGGGTTCAGGCATCGCCGCCAGCTCAATGGAGTTCGTTATCTACCGGGTTATCGGCGGTATCGCCGTGGGCGCCGCCAGTGTCATGGCGCCGGCCTATATCAGCGAGGTGGCAGAAGCCCGCTATCGCGGCCGCATGACCAGCGTGCAACAAATCGCCATTATTTCCGGGTTGTTTTGCGCTTTTATTAGTAACTATTTTCTGGCCAAGTCCGCGGGCTCGGCAACGCTCAATTTATGGCTCGGCTTTGAGGCCTGGCGCTGGATGTTTTGGATCGAGCTTGTGCCCGCGGTGCTCTTTTTCCTGACCTTACTTTTCATTCCCGAAAGCCCGCGCTTTTTAGTCAGCCGCGGCCGTAAAACCAAGGCCCTAGAGGTACTCGGCCGGCTTTATGGCCATGAACGAGCACAGCAAAAAGTAACCGACATTGAAGCCTCCCTCGCAGCCGACCATCAGCCCCGCTTCAGCGATTTACTGGACAAAGTGACCCGCAAAGTTAGACCCATCGTTTGGATTGGTATCGGCCTCGCGACCTTCCAGCAATTAGTAGGTATTAACGTGGTGTTTTACTACGGCGCAGTTCTATGGCAATCGGTGGGTTTTTCCGAGAGCGATGCACTGCTCATTAATATTATCAGCGGCGGCGTCAGCATTGGCGCTTGTGTGTTAACGATTTTGATCATCGACACCATCGGGCGCAAACCACTACTCTGGATTGGCTCTGTGGGCATGGCGATTACCCTGGCCCTTCTCACGCTTTGTTTTATTACCGGCGATATCGATAGCCAAGGTCAACTGCAATTAAGTGACCAGCAAGGTTTAGTGGCGCTGATTGCAGCCAACACCTACGTGTTTTTCTTTAACGCCTCCTGGGGCCCGGTAATGTGGGTGATGTTGGGCGAAATGTTTCCCAATCAAATTCGCGGCTCGGGCCTTGCCGTTGCGGGCCTGTTTCAATGGGGCTCCAACTTCATTATTACCATGACCTTCCCCATCTTTCTCACCAGCATCGGACTCGCGGGTGCGTACGGCTTTTACGCCGCCTGCGCCTTGATCTCGGTATTTTTCGTACTGAAATTCGTGCACGAAACCCGCGGCATTGAACTGGAAGACATGCAGGGCTAAACCAATGCGCCACCCACGTGGTGGCGCGATGTTTGCCAAACCATGCCCATAACTTTTCAATACTGATAAACTCACCCGCTTCCACTTCTTCCACTTAGAAACGCTGTTATGCCAACCTCAAATAGCTCCGAAGCCTTCGGCTTACACATTCTCAGCAGCCAACATAAAGACATACGCCGGCTGCGCAAAGCTCAGGGTGTTGCCGAGCTGCACGGCAATAAGCTGTGGAAATCCAGCTATGTAATGATGGATTACCTGCTCGAATTTCCGCTGGAAAAACACAGCCGCGTGCTCGAACTTGGCTGCGGCTGGGGCTTGGGCAGTATTTTTTGTACCAAGCATTTCGGCGCAGACGCCGTCGCGCTCGATGCAGATGAAAGTGTCTTCCCGTTTTTAGAATTACACGCCGACATCAATAAGGTCAGCGTAAACACTTACTGCGGGCGCTTCGAGGATATTAGCGAAGAAGACCTCAGCGGTTTTGATGCGGTGATTGGTGCAGACATCTGTTTCTGGGATGAACTGCAACAACCTCTGACTCAGCTGATGGAGCGCGCGCTGGCCGCGGACGTTGGCCGAATTATATTGGCAGATCCAGGCCGACCGCCGTTTCGCGCCATGGCCGAGCAACTCAACGAGCGAGTGCCAGACAGCACCTATACCGACTGGGACGTGCCTGAACCGCACAATGCCTGGGGCTTAATACTCGATTTATAAATAAAACGACAGGCATAAAAAAACCCGCCGAAGCGGGTTTTTTTGATTCGCAGGCGCTTAGATTTGTTCGTCGTAAGGTACCAGTGCGATGTTGTACACCTTGGCTTCGCGAGCCGCATCGGCGATGGCCACGTAGCTCTTCGCGCTCGACTTAATGTGGGCGCGAACAACAACAGCCGCTTTAGGGTGCTCGGCGTGCATGCGTTCAATGTTGGCGCGAACGGCGCGAACATCGATACGACGATCTTCCATCCAAATATCGTCATTACTGCGAATAGTCACCACGATAGAGGGGTTGTCCTCATCCGGTGGATTTTGCTGTTCGTTTGGTGGCGGAATCATGGTATCGATAACCGACTCTTTAACAAACGATGCAGTAACGATGAAGAAAATCAACATAATGAAGACCACATCGAGCATGGGCGTCAAATCGATTTCTGAATTATCTTCTGCTTCGCCGTGCTTTCTTCTACGACTCACTATTTATTCTCCTCAGCTCACAGGTTCGTGCCTGTGCGTATTTACCACGATATTCTGACCCAGCGAACCGCTGTAAGCCCGATAACCACCTAACTTGCCCAATTTGGCTCACCAGACTCTCCACTCTGATGACCCACAGGCCTGATGGGCGGGTACGATACCCATTTAACCCCATCTCAAGCAAGCCCTTATTGTGCCCCAAAGAACCCTTGCGAGTCACTAAAAGGACGTATTTAGCTTTAAAATCTCATGCCAACCCGAAAAACAGGAGAACCAGGTGAATCTAGAACACTTTTCAAACAAACTGATCGCATCGCCAGCAGATATTGAGTTTTCAGCCGTTATGTCACTCATCGAGCAGCACTTTGACTACCAACCGAGCGGATTTGATAACGCCGGCCTGCGCAGCGAGGCCGGTCAAAACGAGGGCTCGTGTAAAATCTTTGCCCTCGCTCAGCACCTCAAACTCTCTGATCAAGCCTGCTTGGCATGCTTCGGTGACTTCTATCGCATCGACGTGCTGCAAAACCCAGATGGCCACGATCACGGCAACATTCGCCAATTACTGAAAACTGGGCTGGCCCAGATTAGCTTCGACCATTTCCCGCTGCGGCTAAAAGCCTAGGCTGCCTCTTAACGGCGCCGGCGAATACTGTCGGCAACCTTAGCGCGCTCGTCTAGTCGATTTAAAATCGCAGCCATTTCGTCGGCTTGGGCCTGAACACTTAAGGCCTTAGCCTCGTCGCGCTGGCTCTTCTGCTCGGCCAACGCCGCCTTGATCCGGCGTTCGCGCGCAGCCGCACTTTCTTTCTTCGGTGCTGCGGCCGCCGCCTGTGCCGCGCGAGCGCTGGGGCCACGCTTGGCGGGCTTCTTAGGTGGGCTCTTGCGCTGGGATAAACGGCGCGCCTCAATACCAGCCATAACGGCCTTCATGGCGGCTGCTTCAGTGGTGCTTTTTGATTCCCGCAAGGGGCCTTTCTTGGCTGCCTCGTCGGCACTGGGGGCGGTGACCTTGGGCACGGCAACGGTCAAAGACGCTGAGCGTTTAGCCGATGCCTCGCGCCTGTCGCTGATCCAACCGTCCACATCATCATCGGCATCTGCCTCTTGATCGATATTCAAGAGCTCGTCGTCTTTAGCCTTGCCAGGTGCTTGCGCGAGTCTCGTCGGCTGCCGAGCGGCAGACTTAATCGGTTCTGCATCCAAGTCGTCTAGGGCGTCGCGACTCAACTCAGCCAACTCTTTAGCCGACTCCGCCTCACCGTATTCAGCCACTGAAAAAGCGCGGCCACCATCCGCCCGAATCAGGTCAAAAAATGAACCTTCAACCCCCTCTTCAGCCTGAGTTTCTAAAAGAGCCCAATGAAAGTCCAATTCGATACGGCAGCTGCCCACAAATGCCCGTCCAGTGGGGTTGTGTGTGGCGGAAAAAACGATCACGCAAATACCTCGGTTAATAGCTTACTGACAAAGGCAGGAAATTATAGAGATCGTTAAAAAAAGCACTAGATTGACAAAGCAGAAAAGCCGGTGATTTTACAAATTCAGAGTGAATTTATCCGTTGCAATAACCAAATAGATAATGCTGGCTCTAGGTGGTCGAGCGATTTATAGATCTTTTCCTCTGTCGACATACTCTTTAACGCCAAATGCAAGCTTTGCAACGCAGCCAAATCAGACGCAATCGCCGCAATTGGCTCAACCGATACGCGAATGGTGAAGACTATGGCATTTGACCGAGGTAAGCGGCGCAAGGTTTGCCGCTCGGCGCGGAGATAGCAATTATTGGCAATAACCTCGGGGTCGGAGATGTACATGGCCTCGCTATCGCCGGGTTGATAGAGCCGGGAACTGGTGACCACCGACCAATTACCCCGCCAGACGGGCGCATCGACTTTCAGCTTCTGAAAGAATCGATTGACGCTAGCGCCGAGCTTATCCTGATATTCGGGAATAGGGGCATGTATGAGGTCGAGGCTTTTACCGATTTTTTCCATTAGGCGCCAATAGCTAGGCGCACATAAACTCGCTGCAGTCAGAAAATATTCTAAGCCATCTGGGCTTTCAAGCAGACAAAGATCCTCCTGCACTGCCCAAGATGCGCGCAATAGCGTGTTTTCATCCTCCAACAAATCCAGCTCAGTCTCGTTGAACTTGCAGTAGATACCCGTTTTTGAGGCGCGGTAGAGGTTTGGGTATTTATTGACTAAATAAAGCGCGAGCGCTTGTGCAATTTCGCGCTGCGCCGGAACAGATTGAGGCAGGGCTTGGTAGACCTGTTTTACGTCGGCATCATATAGCGCTCGCTTTAAGGCAATTTGCTCGATTAAAAGATCGTCCTCTATCAGCCAGTCGGCCAAATCGAGTTTGTGCAACCCCATCGATAACAGCTTGCTGTGATCCTGAAACGCATATCGAGACATGGAGAGTTTCCCGGGCTGAACGGACAAAACATTTGCTGCGCTATAGCACCTATATATAGAAGCATGAACTTACAGGGTAAATCCAGCTGAAGAAATACTGTTAAATGTTGGACTCGAACAAATCTAACTGGTGCGCTAACTCGGAATCCATCTCGTTAAATCTAACGCCCACACCCAATAAGCGAATGGGTAAAGATTTGCGTTCCAGCGCCTCTTTTAGCAGGGCCGCATAGGTTTCTAGGTTGGGCGCAAGGCCGGTGCGCTCCAATGTGGTACTGGTGAAATCGGCAAATTTAACCTTAACCAAGCACTTAACCGGCACATAGGCTTGGTCTAACTTAGCTAAGCGACCGAGCAGATCCTCAACCAAACTGGGTAGCTGGGCGCGACACTGGAGAAAGCTTTTTAAATCGGTAGCGTAAGTATTTTCGACACTCAAAGACTTTCTCACCCGCTCAGAACTTACCAAGCGGTTATCGATACCTCGTGCTAGCTGATAAAGGCGCGAGCCAAAGCTACCGAACTGAACCGTTAATTCCAATTCACTCCATTGCTGCAGGTCCGCACAGGTTTCTACGCCTAAGCTAAGCATCTTCGCAGCCGTCACCTTGCCGACGCCAAAAATGCGTTTCACCGGTAGCTGCACGACAAATTGATCTATCTGATCAGGTCGAATCACAAACAGCCCATCGGGCTTGCGCCAATCGCTGGCCACTTTGGCCAAAAACTTGTTTGGTGCTACACCGGCGGAGACAGTGATACCAACTTCGCGTTGAATCTCGGCGCGAATTGCTTGTGCAATTCTGGTGGCACTACCTTGGTATTGATCGCACTGACTTACATCGAGAAAAGCTTCATCGAGGGATAAGGGCTCAATTAAGTCTGTAAATTTTGCAAATACCTGCCGCATCTGCAGGGAGGCTTGGCGATATACATCAAATCTGTGTGGCAACAAGGTCAAATGGGGGCAAAGTCTCAGCGCAGTTTTTGTTGCCATGGCCGAGTGTACCCCAAAAGCGCGAGCGGCATAATTGCAAGTAGAAATAACCCCCCGCCGGCCAGGATCACCGCCAACAGCCACGGCCTTATTTTGCAATGCAGGATTATCTCGCACCTCGACGGCCGCATAAAAACAATCTGCATCAATATGAATTATTTTTCGCTGCATGAGCCCCCTTACACCAACTGTAATTATATACAGTACACCTACGGGAGCAACGGCCAAAGATAAAATTTTTGCCTCCGCAACAACCAACAAAACCAATTTTGAGAATTATTTCTAATTCGCCGAAGTACAAAAACCGCAAAACCCCAAAGATTCAAAAAAAGACTCTTTTAAGGTTCGATTGCAAACCCAAAAACAGGTCGAACCGGTGTCGGTAGTAGCAACCTTTACCCACTCGAAAACGAATTTTTGGAGGCCCGTTTTCAAGACCTTTGGCCGGCTCCAAAAAACATCACTTTTTACAAAAAAACGAAAAAAAATACGGCTCGACACCCAGAACCCCCCTAATTTGGATTTTTTTTTGATTTTTATGCAAAAAAAATCGTTTTTCGTCAGATTTTTTTTGTAATTTGCTTGAATTTTCACCACAATTGCTTAACTTATACACGCCTAATATTTTTTAGCTAACAGCTGGCATCTATTCAACAAAAACAACCAAGGAAATACACCATGGCTGCACGTAAAACCAAAGCTGCTAACCCCGTTGCAGAACTGCAACAACAACTGGCCAAAGTTCAGGCCGAATTGAGCAAAGCACGCGTTAAACAAGAAGCCGATGCTTCCAAAGAAATCGCTGCATTGACCAAAGCTGCCTCTAAAGCATCTGCCGATGCCAAAAAAGCAGCAACCGCTTTGGCTGCTGCCAAAAAGAAGAAGAAGTCTGCCGCTACTGTTAAAGCCGTAGCTAAAGCCGCTGCCACTGCCGCCGCTGCTAAAGATGCCGCCGCTGCCGCCAAAGCCGCTGTTGCCGATGCCAAAGCCGCGCTGAAAGCCATCAAAGCAGACAACAAAGTTGCCGCTCAGTTAGACAAGGCCTACGCCAAGCAGCAAGCTGCTATCGCTAAGAAGAAAGCCGCTGCCGAGAAGAAAGCCGCTGCTAAAGCCAAAGCTAAAGCCAAGAAGTCTGGCGCTAAAGCCAAAGTTGCTGCTAAAGCCGCTGCGGTAAAAGCCAAGGCTAAAGCCAAAGCTCAGAAAGCGAAAGAGAAGGCAAAAGCCAAGAAAGCTGCTGCCAAAGCTAAAGTTGCTGCTAAGAAAGCCGCCGCTAAAGAAAAAGCAAAAGCTAAGAAAGCCGCTGCTAAAGCCAAATTAGCCGCTAAGAAAGCCGCTGCTAAAGAAAAAGCAAAAGCTAAGAAAGCCGCTGCTAAAGCTAAAAAAGCCAAAGCACCAAAAGCAGCCAAAGCTCCAAAGGCTGCTAAAGCGCCAAAGGCACCGAAAGCTGCTAAAGCGCCAAAGGCTCCTAAAGCCAAGAAAGCTAAAGCACCAAAAAAAGCCGGCGCTAAGCGCGGTCGCAAGCCAAAGGCTGCTTAAGCCCTGATGTAGGTCAGGTGCCTTGCGCCTGACCTAACTCTCCAACCTCTGTCCCTGCATCTGCGCCACTAAAAAATCCGCAAATCGCTTGTTCGCCACCGAAAGATAGCTATCTTTTCGCCACGCAATCCCCAAACTCAGTGTCAATGGCTTATCAAAGCGTATCGCTTTTAACTTTGCCTCTTCATTGACTACCCGCTCCAATACAAAACCAATGGCACCTTTTGCTATTACCAGACTCGTCATCAAGCGAAGAATATTTGTTTCCAGTACGATATTGGGCTTTACCTGTACCTGCTTACACTGCTGGTCAACCAATTCTCGTAAATAGTAGCCAGCGCCATAGAGCGCGAGAGGCTCGCGAGCAAATTGCTCAAATGTGATGGTCTTTCGCTTAGCCAATGGGTGTGAACTGGCCACACAGGCCACCACGGGTTCCGTCACGAGCGGAAAAGCCTCCAATTCGGCGGGAAGGTTCACCAGATTCACCATCGCCATATCAATGTCGCCGGCAATGAGCTGAGTTTGCGCACGACTTGTGCCCTCGCCCACAACCTGGAAATTAATCTTCGGGTAGCGCTGGCGAAAGGCCACAATTTGTTCGGGTAAATAATAGGAGCCCAGCATTGCCGAGGTGCCCAAGCGCACCGTACCGCTTGCACCGCCGCTTAACTCGCGCATTTCCTGTTGTGTTTTCTGGAATTCTTCAACTAATTTCCGCGCGCGACTAAATAGCACCTCGCCCTCCGCTGTTAAGCGCGGTCTGCGCTCGGCGCGATCGAACAAGGTGAGACCTAACTCAAGCTCCAATTTTTGCACTGAAACACTGATGGCCGATTGCGCAATATGCAGTTTTTCTGCGGCGCGGGTAAAGCTGCCAGTTTCGACCACCTGGATAAAAACCTTGAGTTGCCTGAGATCCATCACCGCCCCTTAAATCACTTAAACAGATCATTATCATACAAATTATATATTTTATGTATGGTTTTCTCGTTGCTATACTCACCTGCACAGATATTTCCCACAAACCTCACGACGGAACCTGCCTAATGAGCGCGCAAAATCACTGGTCAAAGCATTTCGATTGGACAGATCCTTTTCTTATGGATCTGCAACTCAGCGAAGAAGAGCGGATGGTGCGGGATACAGCGCGCCAGTACGCACAGGAAAAATTACAACCGCGGGTCCGGGAAGCGTTTCGCAACGAATATACCGACCCCGCTATTTTTAGAGAAATGGGCGAGCTGGGTTTATTGGGCTCACCGCTGGAAGGTTATGGCTGCCCTGGTGTTAGCTATGTCAGTTATGGTTTGATTGCCCGCGAAGTCGAGCGCGTCGACTCTGGCTTCCGCTCGATGATGAGCGTGCAGTCGAGCTTGGTCATGTATCCCATTTATGCCTATGGATCTGAAGCACAGAAGGAAAAATATTTACCTAAACTCGCCAGCGGCGAATGGATAGGGTGCTTTGGATTGACAGAGCCAGATCACGGCTCTGATCCTGGCGGCATGATAACCCGCGCGCGTAAAGCCGACGGTGGTTACAAACTCAGCGGCGCCAAAATGTGGATCACCAATTCCCCCATTGCCGATGTCTTTGTGGTGTGGGCCAAAGATGACGAAGGTGTTATTCGCGGTTTCATTCTCGACAAGGGCATGAAAGGTTTAAGTGCGCCCAAGATTGAAGGCAAGCTGGCATTGCGCGCGTCGGTAACTGGCGAAATCGTGATGGAAGATGTTTTCGTGCCCGAGGAAAATCTACTGCCGAATGTGACCGGCCTTAAAGGCCCCTTCGGCTGCCTAAACAGCGCCCGCTTAGGCATTTCTTGGGGCGCACTCGGCGCCGCGGAAGCTTGCTGGCACTCGGCTCGAGAGTACACCATGGAGCGCAAGCAATTTAACCGCCCACTGGCTGCGAACCAGCTGATTCAAAAGAAACTCGCGATTATGCAAACTGACATTAGCCTGGCACTACAAGGTTGCTTACGCGCAGCGCAATTAAAAGATGCAGGCCAACTCGCGCCTGAACTTATTTCATTGCTCAAGCGCAACTCGTGTGTGAAAGCTCTCGAAATCGCCCGTGAGGCGCGCGACATGCACGGTGGTAATGGCATTTCCGACGAGTACAGCGTTATGCGCCACATGGTCAACCTTGAGGTGGTTAACACCTACGAAGGTACTCAGGATGTGCATGCGTTAATTCTCGGCCGGGCGCAAACCGGTATTCAAGCCTTCTATTGATCCGCACTGCTCGCCACCCTATGGGTGGCGAGCAAACTTTTCTACTACAACATCGAGCCTAAGCATGAATACGCCACTCAATGGAATTCGCGTACTTGACCTCTCCCGCATTTTAGCTGGGCCTTGGGCGGGACAATTATTAGCGGATTTGGGCGCCGATGTCATCAAAGTGGAAAATCCCAAAGCCGGCGACGATACTCGGCAATGGGGCCCGCCTTACTTAAAAAATTCAGACAACCAAGATACCTCGGAGGCCGCGTATTTTTTATCGGCCAACCGGGGTAAGCGTTCGATCGCGGTGGATATCACTCAGGCCGAAGGCCAAGCACTGATTCAAAAATTAGCGGCTCATGTGGATATCGTGATCGAGAATTATAAAGTCGATGGCCTGAAAAAATACGGCCTCGACTACGCAAGCCTGAGCGCGTTAAACCCAAAATTGATCTACTGCTCCATTACCGGCTTCGGTCAAACCGGGCCCTACCGCGCGCGCGCGGGTTACGATTTTATGATTCAGGGTATGGGTGGGCTGATGAGCATTACCGGCGAAGCCGATGGTAACCCAGGAGCCGGGCCACAAAAAGTAGGCGTTGCAGTTACCGATGTGTTCACCGGGCTTTACGCTACCATTGCCATACAAGGCGCGCTCATCGAACGCCAAGCATCCGGCCTCGGCCAACATATCGACATGGCTTTATTTGATGTTCAGGCCGCCGTTTTAGCTAATCAGGCATCTAATTATTTGGTCGGCGGCATTACACCGCAGCGGATGGGCAATGCGCACCCGAACATCGTGCCCTACCAAGCCTTTGCCAGTAAAGACGGCCATATTATTTTGGCCGTTGGCAACGACGGTCAGTTTAAAAAGTTTTGTGACCTAGCCGGTTGCCCAGAATTAGCACTCGACGCTCGCTTTGCAACCAATCCTAGCCGGGTGGCCAATAGACTGGTGCTATGCGAACACATCGCCACGCTTATCAAACAACGAAACAGTGAAGATTGGTTAGCAGCACTAGAACAGAAAGGTGTGCCCTGCGGCCCCATCAACACCATCGACAAGGTATTCAATGATCCGCAACTGTTAAGTCGAGATATGCGCATCCAAGTGGAGCACCCTTTGGCCGGCTCCGTGGAGCTCGCCGGCAACCCTATTCGCTACAGCAGAAGCCAATTAAACCAAACGAAAGCGCCGCCGCTATTAGGTGAAGATACAGAGACAGTTCTGCGCGATCTACTCGGCCTCGGCGCTGATGAGATAGATCAGCTGACCTTGAAAAAGATTGTCCGTTGAGGCCTAGTCTCGCCGAATAGACACCTCTGTCAGCGTGGTTTCTAAACTATTGCCGGTACAGCTGGCCAAATATTTGAGTTCATTGCCAGCAGCATCATTGGCATTAAAACGACGCACAAAGGTAAATTGCGTCACTGTTGTGGTGGTTTCTGGATTGTCGTCGGTGTCGACTTCTGAGCGCTCGGTAACAGCCGGGTTTTCAATGTCATCGAGCCATTGCAGGCCCGCCATCAGAGCGACGTCAGTGCGCCACAACTCCTGACAACGCTGGTAGATAACCGGCTGTAAATCAACGGCAACCTCCTCTAACACTGCCTCTGGGGCTTCATCGGCCACCGGCGCGAGCGAAACTAGGCTCACCCCGTCAAACTTTTCTACGAAGGTTCGTCTATTCGCGTCGCGGCAAATAACGGCAAAAACGGGAGCCTCTAAGCTGCTTTGGCCGCGATCCAATTCCGCCCTTATAACCTCGGCGCAGCGCTCTTGCGCGAGCTGATACTCTGCCACTTGCCGTAAATTCGCCCAATATTGACTATAGCTTTTGGGCAACCATAACCGCTTCATATCAAGCGTTTGTTCAGGTTCCTGAGCCATTAAGGTGCTCGAACAGAGCCAAGTAAAAAACAGTAAACCTTGTGCTAATAATTTCATTTGGTCGCCAGCAATGAGTAAACGAACGCATAGAGTAGCAGCCGCTGTGAATGTGGAACCTCAACAAACTCTATGCCATAAATAGCCGGAAATTCTGCCTCGCTTTCGCGTGTACTTCTTTCAACGCGCGAGCGAATAACGGCCGGAAAGTTAAACTTTTCTTCCATGCGAGCGATAGTAATTGCACCAGACACTTCCATGCTGCCACCGATATCGCCGATGGATTCAGTTAATTCGATTCTGGCACCCGATGTACTAATGTCGGTAATAACACCGGTAGTTTTTGTCGCGACTAATCCCGATAAACAAACCGCTTCGATAGGCACTCGAATTTCGACCCGGGTAGCACCGCGAATTTCCTTAAAACTTAATTTCGTCGGGTATGTTAAAAACACCAATGGCCGCGGTTGAGCGATAATTTGATCAATCACAGAGGCAAAGGCCAAGACGCCATTACCCGCCATAATGGTGACAAGAATTTTCTGCCCCGGGCGCAATGTCGACGCCTTAGCAGCGCGGGGGTGAGACAGAATCAATACGTCGCCAGGGATGCAGCCAATAACTTTACTCGCGAACTTAAAAGGCACACCACCAGCGCTAGCACCTTCTAGCGACAAGGGATAACCGAAAGGTAATTTATAATCTTCAAATTTCATTGAGAGCCATTTTTCATATCAACAAGGGGCCGTTCATTAACGCCAAGCCCCTAGCTATATTAGACTCAAACCACGAGGTTTGCCGCAGCCAGTTCAAGGGTAGCGCCAAACAGGCTGCTATTGGTGCGATTCCACGGCTGCAGCACTGGAATGCCTGCGTAATCGCCCGCTCAAGGCGACAAAAAAGTACTTCAAGCGCGCCGGCACTAGCAACATGGCGGGGGTCACCAGCAGTGTCAGCAAGGTTGAAAACACCAAGCCATACACGATGGCACTCGCCAACGGCACCCAAAAAGAGGCGATAACTCCGCCCATAACCACATGTCGACCGATGAGATCCACAGACATATTAATCGCAATAGGCAGCAACCCTAACACCGTGGTTGCCGTGGTTAAAAATACTGGGCGCAAACGCTGTGCGCAGGCAGAGACAATGGCATCGATCGGCAACATATCGGGATTCTTCGCGCGCACATAATTGTAAGTATCAATGAGCACAATGTTGTTATTCACCACGATACCGGCCAAAGCAACGATACCAACGCCAGTGAGAATAACGCTAAAGGTCGATTGGGTAATCAACAAGCCAAGCAAGACACCAGCGGTAGACATGACCACGGCCGACAAGATTAAGAAGGCTTGATAAAAACTATTAAACTGCGTCACTAAAATAATAAACATTAAAAACAACGCGAGCGAAAAGGCCACACCCAAAAACTGTAACGACTTGGCCTGCTCTTCATTGGTGCCACGGAAGGCCGCCTGTACGTCAGGGTCTAACGGGTTATTCTTTAACCACTCTTGAATTAAGCTTACTTGCTGATCGACGTTTTCGCCCACCTGTACATCGGCTTTTACGGTCATAAACTCTATGCCGTTATTGCGCTGGACTTTATCGACCTTGGGCTTGGCGACGGGGGTGACGAAACTGCTCATTGGCACAGGGCCATTAGCCGAATTCACCCGCAGGGTATTGAGCACGCCAACGCCGCGGGCATCGAGAGGAAAGCGCACGCGAATATCCACCTCGTCATCGGCATCGTCGGGTCGGTATTCGCTTACTTTTACACCGCTAGTTACCAAAGAAACAGCGTGGCCAACGTCAGTCATATTAACGCCTAGCTGCGCGGCGACTGCTCTATCCACTTTCATTTCCCACTCGATGCCAGGCAGTGGGCTGGTATCAACCACATCGCGCAAGCCTGGAAATTCTTGTTCCAGTCGGTCGCGCAATAATCGCGTTGCTGCCATCAACTTTTCGCTGTTAATCGATTCCAATTGAATTTGAATCGGCTTGCCTTGGGTGGGGCCACCCTCAAAGGCATCCGCAGCCACTTTAACACCGGGAATATCGGCGGTTTTTTCTCGAATTTCACGAAATACATCGTGGCTAGAACGACCGAGCGTTGCGGGGTCCCGCAGCTCCACCAACATGGTTCCAATTTGATCTTTAGACGACTCGCGGTTGCCGGCTTGGCTACTAGACCCAGCGCCCGTGGCAGTGTAAACCACATGCACCCCATCAATTTTCATCACCCGCTGTTCGACCTCGGAGACCAATGCATCCATTTCATAAACGGAAAAGTTGCCCTGCGCCCGCACCGCCACGGTGCCGTACTTTTCCTCTGTCTCGGTAAAAAATTCGACCCCGGCGTTGAAGGCGCCATAGACTGTAAAAATGAGGTAGAGCACCATAAAAGTACCGATGGCTACCAACACCGGCCAGCGCATGACCCGATGCAACAAGCGCGCGTAGGCACCGGTAATGCCCGATAAGGTTAAGGGCGATTCGCGCTCTAAACTCTTTAAATAATCCTGCACTTTTTGTGACATTTTGGTTCGCCCCATGAGCGAGCCCAACACCGGCGCAAAAAATAATGCGTAGATCAACGAACCCACCAACACGGCGAATACGGTCACCGGTAAATAGCGCATGAACTGGCCGGCTACCCCAGGCCAAAACATAATCGGTAAAAAAGCCGCCAAGGTTGTTGCGGTAGAAGCAACCACGGGCCAAAACATGCGCTTAACGGCGATTTCATAAGCCACGCGGCTAGTTAAACCCTCTGCCATTTTCCTGTCGGCAAACTCGGTGATAACAATGGCGCCATCAATCAACATTCCCAATGCCAGCAACATGCCGAACATCACCATGAAATTGAAGGAAAAGCCGATCATGCTTACCACGATGGTGGCAAACAGCAGCGAGAAGGGAATGCCAAAGCCCACCAAGGCGCCAGATCGAAAGCCCAAGGCTGCCACCACAATAATCATCACCAAGGCCATGGCGGTGACAATATTACCCTCCATTTCACTCACCATGCTGCGCGTAAACTCAGACTGATCCAAAACAAAGCCCAAGCTCACACCGGGCGGCAAGTCTGAGCGCATAGATTCAGCCAAAGCGCGCACGCCTTCGGCGACATCGGTGGAGTTTGCCCCATTGCGTTTTTCCACTTCGATGGTCATCGCGCGCTTACCATTGACCGTGGTGAAGCGGTCCGCATCTTTAAAGGTTCGGCGAATATCTGTGACATCACCCAAGGTCACAACCCCTTGGGCGGTTGATTTTATTGGCAGGGAGCGAACATCACTTGCGGTCTCAATTAAGCCAGGCACCTTAATTGAGAAGCGACCCTTACCGGTATCCATTTCGCCGGCGGGCACTAGGCGATTGTTGTTAACCACCGCGTTGGCGAGCTCGGTGGCAGTAATACGGTAGTGTTCCAGTTGTGCCGGGTCGACAATAACCTCGACCATCTCCTCGCGATAGCCTACTAAATTGGCGTTAAGCACCGTGGGCATATTTTCAATTTGGCGCTGTAACGTTTTCGCCGTGCGGTAAATGGATCGCTCAGATGCACCGTCGCCGGCCAAAGTCAAAACAATGGCCGGCATGGGTGTTGCTGCCAGCTCTTTCACCACCGGTTCCTCGGCAGCCGGCGGCAACTCTGCCTTGGCCCTATCTACCGCCACACGGGTTTCACGCAGTGCTCTATGCGGGTCTTCATCCGCTTCAAACTTGACCAACAAATAGGAAATAGACTCGCGCGAGGTGGCAATAATTTCATCCACACCCTCTACGATTCTCAACTCCTTTTCTAACGGTCGCACCAGTAATCGAGCGCCGTCTTCGGGCGATACGCCATCGAGATAGACCTGCACAAAAATATAGGGCACTTGGATATTTGGATTGGCCTCCACGGTCATGGTGACGCGAGCGAAAATACCCACCAGCAATATCAACGCCAAAATTGACAGCGTCGCGCGCGAGCGACTCACCGCAGACTTTAAGACATTCATTCTGCAGCTCCAGCAGCCACTACGCTCGACGCTTCTGCAGCCACCAGCTGATAAGTCACCTGCTCGCCCACCGCCACGTATTCCTGGCCAACGGTAATCAGCAATACTGTCTCAGGCAAACCTGTCACCCAAACGCCTTCCGCACTGTCGCCTACGATGTGAACGTTGACGAACTGCACCCGCGACTGCTCATCGATAATACGCACACCCAATTTGCCCGCGTCATCGAGGGTCAATAACGCTGGCGATAGGGATTGCGCATTAAAGCTCGCGAGTTGCGCGGTCAAGGTGGTGGTTAAACCGCCCGGAATTTTCATGCCAGGGTTGGCGACCGACGCTTCGACTAAAAAGGAGCGGGTGTGCTCTAACGCATCGCGGCTTATATAGCGAATTTCCCCATCGCGACTCACATCAGCCAATTGCACTTGCGTTAAACTGCCAACCCGCAAGCCGGCAATTTCATTTTCAGACACCTGCCCGGCCACCACCAAAGGATCGAGATCAATCACGCTGGCGCAGATATCGCCACGCTGCATAAAAGTACCGATTTCCACTTGCCGGCTATTCAATATGCCATCAAAGGGCGCGCGGATTTTGGTGTAGGCTAGCTCCAACTCTTGTCGCTTTAATAAGGAGCGCGCCTGCGCTAATTGGGCTTCGGCTGCAGCAATGGCCGACTGAGATTGATAACCTTGCACTTTTAACCGCTGCGAGCCGTCGAAATCTATTTGCGCCTTGCGTAAATTAACTTCCGCCTCCTGAACCTTCAGTGCCCGATCCTCCTCCGCCAACTGGCAGATAACGTCACCCTGCTTCACGGGCGCGCCCTCTTTGATGGGTAATGCTTCAACGCGACCACTCACCTCTGCCTTCAGATGCACCGCTCGATTGGGCTCAGTGCGCGCGCGAATAACGAGGCTAGGGCTGTATTGTTGCGCGTGTATTATTTGCGCTTGTACGCTAGGTACAGTCACTTCCGGCGCAGCGCTTAAGCTGGGTTGCTCTGGTTCGCTACCGAGCAGCCCGCTAGCCATCCAGACCAACACCACAAGACTAAAGATAATGGCCATACGGTAGTTTTTGTGTGACCAAATTTCTTGCACGCGATTCATGGAGACCCACTCGTTTAAATGAATTTGAAGTAATCGACACGCTGATCGCCAGCAAATTGTACTGACCAGTGTGATTCGGCATTCTAGCCTTTAAAAAGACTAAATTGAAATTTTAATACCGCAGCCTAGCCACTCTCATGGCAATATGGCTAGCAGCCCAGCCACTAAACCCAACCCCTTTGGAGTGCATTATTTTATGACCGAGTTCAAACACCTAAGTTGCGAGAGCGCATGGCAACTCATGCGTGAAACCGAAGTCGTGATTGTCGATATTCGGGATGAGCTAAGCTACAAGACGAGTCATATAAAGCAGGCTATCCACCTGAGTAACGAATCTGCGGCCGCTTTTATCGCTGCTGCTGACAAAGACCTTGCCACTATAGTATGTTGCTACCATGGCAACTCTAGCCAAAGTGCCGCGCAGTATTTAGCGTCCCAGGCTTTCACTCAGGTGTACAGCCTAGATGGCGGCTTTCAGCAGTGGCAGCTGCAATTTCCAGAATATTGTCAATAAAGAGGATTAAGCAATGAGCTTGCTGATACTAGTGCTTCTCGCCGTTATTGCGTATTTACTCAGTCGCATTCGGTTCTTGCTTACGGCCTACGGCGATGACTTAGCAGATCTTCGCAAAGAGGTGGCGGCACTTCGGCAAGCAAAACCGAAACCTGCGCCGGTTCAAGAGCCATTGCCAACACCGGTGAAAAAAGGCATTTCGGCGGACGAGATCATCAAGGCCACAGACCGGATAAATATCAACACCATTTCTAAAACCGGCTTGCAGCGTATTCCCAGTATTGGTGCTACGGCGGCGCAACGGGTTATCGATGCGAGACCCTATACCGACCTAACCCAATTAGATGCCGTTAAAGGTCTGACCAAAGCACAGCGAGATTCGTTAAAAAGCTTGCTGACCGTGTAAGCACACTAGCGAACCTTGTCGACCAGCTCCGGTAAAGGAGCGGACTTTCCGCCCGCGCCCATAAACGGCGCGCCGAACTCCTGATTCCACTTCAACAATAAGCACGCGAGTTCACGCGCTTGTGCATGCACGGCGCGCAACTCCTCAATGCCGCCTTTGGCTCCCGTGTACAGCTTCACCGAGCGGTGTTTTGAGGCTAAGGCACTTTCTGGGTAGCGCATCCGATACACTTCTAACTTCCACCGCAAGCTGTGGGTGCAATTTCTGAAGTAGGTCAATTTAGTCTGTAAATTAATGACGCCAAAATTTTCCAGCGCACCGAAGGCTTTAAAGTCAGTGCCGAATACCAGCACCTGTTTGCAGTTGTGGTCGGCAATCACCGTAGCCGAGCGCTCTTGCTCGACCAGCGCGGCAATATCACCAAATACTTCACCGGGTGTTATGTAGTTGATGATTTGCTGGCCTTGATTATCATTCGCAAACACTGCGAGCTGGCCCTTTAACAGGAAATAAAGCCACGGGTCCTTTTCTCCCCGCCGCAACACAACCTCGCCGGGTTTGAACTCGACAATCTGCGAGTGCCTTAACAGCATCTCAAACTGCTGGGCGTCTTCCGTCTTTACGGTTTTATAAAACGGGATAGGTGCGAGGAGAGCCTCTATGGTTGCACGAGGGAAACGCGCCAGTGGCTTAACTTCCATAAAACGCAAACCTATGTGGAATCAAAATTGATGTCGAGTGGCTATAACAAAAGGACGTAAAGTTAGCACCAGTCAATCTGAGCAAGGCATCATTTTAGCCTATCAATCCACTATAGTTCATGGTGCTGTTAACATTTTGGAGCCACCAAAAGTCACTAACATCCGAGCTAAAATTCAACTTCAGTGAGGGCACACCCATGCAACGCCTCTACTATCTCACCAAAACCCTACAAGCGGCTGAGCACGTAACATCGGATTTACTCAACCACGGCCTATTCAAACATCAACTTCATCTCATCGCCAAAAATGACGGCGAGCTAGAACAACACCATTTACCCACCGCCTCACCGCTGGAAACAACGGATATCTTGCCTGCCGGTGAGGGAGGCCTTGTGATCGGGTTGGTTGTCGGCGCCTGTGCCTGCCTAGGGCTATACGCTTATGGGCTAGATATCAAAACCTACTGGATGGCCTACGTCGGGCTGATGGTACTATGTACAAGTTTTTTTACCTGGTTAGGCGGCTTTATCGGTATAGGCCTGCGACATTACAAATTAGGCATGTTCAAGGACGAATTAGACGCTGGCAGCATCCTAGTCATGGTAGATACGCCAACGGAGAGGCGCACAGCCGTCGAAAGTCTCATGGCACACCACCCGGATGCGGTAGCAGCTGGCTCCGGCAGCACTTGGAATAACCCTCTTCACCCAGCCCACCTCTAAACCCGCAGCGCGGCCCTCGAGCACCTTAAGGGGGCCATTTGCCTATTGAAGTAAAAACCAAACGCTGTACAGTAAGCCTTTGGCATGATTACAAAAAACATGTATTCACATAACAATACGCTATAAAGATAGCGATTTTGCTGACTAACTAGAGTGACTTCCCGCCATGACAATCTGCTTAAACCGCTGGCTCATCGCTGTTACAGCCAGCTTAATCTTCAGCTTGGCACAGGCTGAGCCCACATTGAACGGTATTGCGCCCTACTCCAAATTAGGTCAAGAGCAGTTCTTAGCCGGCCTCTACCTACCCGCTACTACGGCTGATGTGGCCGCAGCCATGACCAAGTCCGGCGAGCGCCGAATCGAACTGCGCATTACCGCCAGCGACGTCTCCTCCCGCGGCTTAAGCCGTATGTGGATCGAAGGCATGGCCATTAACATCGCCGGAGACACCTTACAGAACAACGCCGACGGCATGGTCGAATTCACCAAGATCGTCAAAGGGCGGCTACAGGCTGGCGATACCATAACCGTTGATGACATGCCCAATGAAGGCATTAGCGTGGCCATTAACGGGGTCAATGTCGCGAAAATTCGCCGTGCGCCCGACCTTTTTAACATGTTGTTATCGACTTGGATTGGCTCGGTGCCCCTGTCATCCGATTTCCGCGACCGCATCATGGCGTCCGGTAACATCGATGCCAACTTACTGTCTCGGTTCAGAGCCACACAACCCACCACAGACCGCGTTGCTGACGTGAAAGAATGGGCAGCACCCAAACCAGCCGCAATTGCCGCCGCAGCGACAGTGGTCGCCGCGGCACCTACGCCCTCAGCACCAAAACCATCCGTGAGTGCGCCAACCATTCAAGCACCGAGCATTGCCGCCGCACCAAAAATAGACAAACCAGAGCCTGAGGTAGCCAAACCCGAGCCAGCGGCCGCCAAACCTGCACCGGCCAAGCCAACACCGAAGCCCACCCAAGTGGCCACCGTTAAAACCGCTAACAACGCCTTTCTAGATGACGACGAGCTCGACGAAGAAGAAGAGCCATTGCTGACAGCGGCATCACTGGTAAGCCGCCAGCTCTACCACTCCAAGCTGCTGCGCTGGACCTACAAAAACATTCGCTATCCCAAGCGTGCACTTCAGCGGGAACAGGAGGGCAGTGTTCGCATCGCCGTCACTATCGACCGCAATGGCAAGGTGCTGAACAGTATGGAACTAGAGGGCACAAAATACTCTTTGCTTAATACCGAAGCGATAAAGGCCGTGGAGCGGTCAGACCCATTCCCCCCCATGCCGCAAGATGTACTGGGCGAGAAATTTGAATTCACCCTGCCCATTACCTTCAGTATTCCAAAAGAATAACCCGGTAAAACAAAAAAAGGCCTCTCATGAGGCCTTTTTACTTAAAACAAAGCACTTAACCCAATGCCGCCAAGCGCTGTTGAATAACCCGCGCAATAGCGCCCCGATCCAGCGCCGACAGATCGCCCATCTTCGCCAGGCTTAATGCGTGCAAATGCAAACAGGGCGTGCTCGCATTCATCTCTCGCAAATCGCCTTTCATCAACACGGGCAAAAACGGATTTTCCGGTGTGCGCTTCTGATTAACTAAACGTACCCCCATCTGTAAGGGCACTAAGCGATGTTTTGTTTTGCCACTCTTAAACGGGATGCTCAACAACAGCGGCGCTTGCGCTGAATGACCGGGAACAATATGTAATCCTGTAGGAACCAGAGCGGCAGGGTCTACGTTGTTAAAGGTATCGTGGTGCGCGTAAGGGTTAGGCAATATAACTAATTTACGGTTTTCTTCACGCGGCACGAAAATGTTGTAGTTGGTATAGAGCTGATTAACCGAGTGAGAGAATACACACAGTTTATTTTCAAACCCCATTACAAATTCATGAGCTCTAGCTCGGTGGGCAAAACTATCGAGATCCCAAACGAGATCCTTATTCTGTTCCATGAAAGCGTCGCCCCAAATACTTGTTCGCCACTAATGAAAGCCATCTATGGCATCATAGCCTGCAGTTTTAATCGAGTATAGATGAATGACAGCCCAATTCGAAACTACCTTTGCAAACCTTGGCTCAAGCTTTGGCTCCTACGTCGCGCCAACGGCGTTAAAGGACGCGCAATTATTGCACTACAATAGCGCTCTCGCCGCAAATTTAGGTCTCGATTTACCCAGCATCAAGGCGCTGACCACAGCCAGCGATCTTCCGGCAAACTGTAAGCCATTCGCCATGGTTTATGCTGGGCACCAGTTCGGCGGCTACAGCCCACAGATGGGCGACGGCCGCGGCGTGTTACTGGGCGAACTAGGATGCAACCAACAGCTTTGGGATTTACATTTAAAAGGTGTAGGGAAAACGCCCTATTCTCGCTTCGGCGACGGTCGAGCCGTCTTGCGCTCTTCGCTGAGAGAATATCTCGGCTCCAACGCAATGCAGGGCTTGCAGATTCCAACCACCCAGGCGTTAGCGATTGCCACAACATCGGAGCAGGTCCGGCGCGAAAGCTTAGAGCCTGGTGCAGTTCTGCTGCGCGTAAGCCAATGTCATATCCGCTTTGGTCACTTCGAATATTTTTATTACCAAAATATGCAAGAAGAACAGGCGCAACTTATCAACTACTGCGCTCAACGCTATCTAAATTTGAATACGCCGAACACCCGTGACAATGCACTTGCCCTACTCGACATGGCAACACAGAACACGGCAAAACTTATCGCTCAGTGGCAGGCCATTGGCTTCGCACACGGGGTACTCAACACCGATAACATGTCGCTAATAGGTGAAACCTTTGACTTTGGCCCCTTCGCTTTCCTCGACGACTTTGAGCCTGGGCACATTTGTAATCACTCCGACGATCAAGGCCGCTATGCCTTCGATCGCCAAGCTAACATTGGGCTATGGAACTTGAATGCGCTCGCACACGCGCTATCGAATTTCATTGACATTGCCGATATTAAAAATACCCTAGCCGCCTATGAAAAAGTGCTATCCAGCCACTATTACCAATTAATGATGACCAAGCTTGGCCTGAGCTCAACACTCAGTGAAGACAACCAACAGCTATTGCAACAACTGCTGAAATTACTTGCGCAAGATCGCACCGATTACACTTATTTTTTTCGCACGCTTAGTCGCGCCCCAGACAACGCCCTAGACTTATTGATAGACCGCGCAGCAGGACAAGCATGGCTCGAAAAATACCGAGCCTGCAGCGCCCACATACCGGAATCACAACGCACTACACAAATGCTAGCGGTCAACCCAAAATACATTTTGCGAAATTATCTGGCACAACAGGTGATCGAAAGCACAAACAACGGCGATTTAAGTAGACTTGACCAGCTTCTCAGCGTACTGGCCTCACCCTTTGAGGAACATCCTGCGCTAGACCATCTTGCCCAGCCCCCCGCAGATAAAGACAAGCATCTCGCCGTAAGTTGCTCAAGTTGATCTACACTCAGTCTATCCAATTTGCTTAGACCAACCCAATTGAGATAGACCATGAACCAAACCCCCGCCCTCTCAGAAGCGGCAAACCAAGTCGCTAGCATGCTCCAAACCCGCATAGCGCAAAGTCAACTTGATGTTCCCATGCTGCCGGAAGTTGCCAGTAAAGTCGTCACCCTGTCTCAAAACCCAGAGTCAGATGCGAATAAACTTGCTCAGCTTATCCAAAGTGATCAGGCCTTAGCGGGTCACGTGATGCATATCGCCAATTCCGCCGCCTATTCGCCCAATGGGTCCTTGATCTCCTTGCAACAAGCCATCACCCGCTTAGGTATGAATCTCATTAGCGATATAGCACTCGCAGCATCCATTTCCGCCAAGATGTTTAAAGCACCAGGCTACGAAAAACACATAACCGGGATTTGGCGACACGCCCTGGCTACTGCACTCTGGGGCAAAGAAATTGCTAGAGTATGTCGACGCAATGTGGAGGCTACTTTTTTGTGCGGCCTTCTTCACTCCATTGGTAGGCCTGTCACCTTGCAATCTGTGCTCGAACTGGCGCACAAAGCGAAACTAGAGCTCAGCGAAGAAGATGTGCAGCAACTAGAAGAACAGTATCACACACAGGTCGGTATGGCGGTGGCACAGCGCTGGGCTATGCCGAAAATTGTTTGCGAGTCGATTGAGTTTTTCCACCAGTACGAAGACGCAAATTTGGCCAAAGAGCAAACCACCATGATTAATGGTGGCGCCGTATTTGCCACCCACCAGCTCTCGCCAGATCTACTTTCGGCAGCCAACTTGATTGAACTACCCGTTCTCGCCGATCTTAATTTGTACGAAGATGAAATCGAAACCTTGATGGATAAAAAAGACGATATAAAAAGCACTATGGAGGCGATGTTAGGGCGATGAATTACGACTTCGATCTCATTGTCATCGGCAGTGGTCCTGCGGGGCAAAAGGCGGCTGTACAAGGTGCAAAAGCCGGCAAAAAAGTTGCCTTAGTTGAACGCGATAAAGTGCTCGGCGGCGCCTGCGTTCACAGAGGTACCATTCCATCAAAAACCTTGCGGGAAAATGCGCTAAGAGTAAAAAACATGCGCGCCAACGCTGCGCTGTCTAATTTTAAGCTGGCCGAAGACACCGAAATGGCGACGCTCATCAATCGCTTAGATCAAGTGCTGAGCGCGCACGATGAATACATGCGTCGGCAAATTCTTCGCAACAACATTACAACTATCCACGGCCGCGCTAAATTTGTTGATCCCCATCAACTACAGATTTCTAAAGTGCGCGGCGAAGCAGAAACCATTAGCGCCCAAAATATCATTATTGCCAGCGGTTCCTATCCGCGTAAGCCGGATAACATTCCCGTAGATCATGAGTACATCTTCGACAGCGACTCAATACTCTCCATGCTGTACCTTCCCAAGAGTTTGGTGGTGCTCGGTGGTGGTGTAATTGCCAGCGAGTATGCATCCATTTTTCAAGCGCTTGGCGTCAAGGTCACGATGATCGATAAATACCCGCGTCCACTCGGTTTTTTAGATGCCGATCTCACGGGAAAATTTGTTCACGCCTTTGCCAATATGGGCGGTACTTGGCTGGGCGAACACAATGTCACCTCGGTTGAGTTTGATGGTCTCGCGGGTGTCATTACTAAGTGCGATAACGGCGTCGAAGTTCGAAGTGAAAAATTACTTTGCGCTGCCGGCAGGTTGGCCAACGTCAAAGATCTACAAATTGAAAATGCGGGCTTGGCACTCAACGAGCGCGGATTAATCTCAGTTGACAACAACCTTCGAACAGCAACGCCGAATATTTATGCCGCCGGCGATGTGATAGGCCCGCCGAGCTTGGCCTCAGCGTCTATGGAGCAAGGGCGGCGCGCCACCTGTAATGCCTTGGGCATGAGCTTGGGTCGTATCGCCAGCACCATTCCCTCAGGTATCTATGCCATTCCCGAGCTGTCCGCCGTAGGGTTAACTGAGCAACAGGCGCAACAAGAACACGGCGATGTTGTCGTTGGCAAAGCCAATTTTGAAGAGATTGCGCGCGGGCAAATTTCCGGCATACAAGATGGCTTACTGAAATTGATATGCGATGCCAAGGGGAGAAAGCTGCTGGGGGTCAGCATTGTCTGCGAAGGCGCCACCGAGCTGATTCATATAGGTCAAATGGCACTACTGGCCGAGGCAGACGTCGATATCTTCGTTGAGAGCATTTTTAACTTCCCAACCCTAGCAGAAGCCTACCGAGTCGCCGCGCTGGCCGTAATTGGTCAACGGAGCTTGCGCGAGGCCGATTAATCGCGCGGATCAGGCTCTGATGAGCCTGATCCGCAAGCCGCAAGCCGCAAGTCAAGATCATCACCTCAGTCAGTCCGGCCCCAATGGGATCGAAATTGTCTGGATTGCCATTTTTTATAACCAAAAGACGCCGCACACGCGATTCTGGAATAGCTTTTAACCCATCTATAGTCATTTAGCATGAGTAACGGAACCAGTTAGCAGAAACTAGGCGATTAGTTAGGCATAGTTAAGCCATGGATTCACGGGAAGGGATGCGCGAATATTACCCCGTAGCGAGTAGTCACCATGAAAACAACATTGGCAGCACTATTAACCCTCACCGCCGTCGCGCTTTGCCCCGCTTGCCTTGCTGGTGAAACCTTCTCCCAGACTTTCTATACCGGCGAAGACAGCGCGCTTGAACAAGCTACAACCCAAGCCATACACTTCCAGCACTACGCCCAACTTGCCAAGGCCAAGAAAGTCGCGCCAACATCCTCAGGCATACAATCACTGCTCAACAAAGCGGTATCGACTTCACAGCTAGAGCGCCCCACCTATAGCCGAGGCTTTCAAATACAAACATTGTCCACCGACGATGGCATGGAACTTAGTGCGGCGTATCGCTTTTAACGTCAGCCCCGCCATTAGCGGGCTCGGCACCATCACCCAGCAAAATACCCATCCAACTGGTGCCTGGGTAGCTTTCTAAGGCGATTTTCACGGTCATCGTCAAGGGCACCGACAACAACATACCCACGGGACCCAACACCCAGCCCCAAAACACCAAAGATAGAAACACCACTAAGGTCGACAGGTTCAGGCCTTTACCCATCATGCGCGGCTCTACCACATTGCCGATAACCAAATTTATCACTAAGTAACCCAAGCCCGTGTAAACGGCCTCAGGCACACCCAATTGAACCAGTGCCAGCAAGACCGCCGGTACCGCAGCCAACAGGGAACCTAAATTGGGAACGAAGTTTAAAATGAAAGCCATGGTGCCCCACAGCAGCGGGTAATCAACCCCAAGAAACCACAACCACAGGCTCACCACAATGCCGGTGACAAAACTGAGGCCACTTTTCAGCGCCATGTAGTGATTCACACTCTTTGTGAAGCGGTGAATACCTTCGATAGTGGCTTTTAAATTTTGATTGGACCGGCCCAGACGCTCGGAAAAACGCATCTCTTCGCCCAGAATGAAAATTACCGTGAGCAAAATTAAAAACGCGTTGGCCATGAGGTTGCCCAACTGCGTCAGGGTATTGCCAGCAAACGCCAGGGCAACGGAGGGCTTAACATTATCGGCCCAAAAGGCGCGATCGATGACCACGCCTCGGTGCTCCAACCAAGTGCGAAAACCGCCACTCATTTCTTGCAGGCGCTGCTGATATTGCGGCAAATCCGCTTTGAAAGAGGTAATAGATGCGCCTACAACCGCACCAATGAGTGCGCCCAGCAAGACAATAATCGCGATGATTAACAGCACCGCGATAGCATTCGGAACACCGCGTTTTTTCATCCAAAGTAGCGGCGGCGAGCAAATTACCGCGATAAACAGCGACAAGAGGAAAGGTACCAGCAGGGTTTCTGCAGCCCGCATTCCGGCAACCACCACAACGAAGGCCGCAAGCCCCATCATAAAAAGGAGTACCGGGCGAGATTGGGAGTCATTCATAGCGCATTCCTTTGAGCAATTTTAATTCGGTGATTGAACCACCTTATACCACAGGTCACAAGTGCCCGCCGCCTTGTCGCTCCATCAACCCTTGCCGTATGTGCGCTATTGCCTCAAGGCCCGTACTATCAAACAAAAAGCGCGATGCATCGCCAAGAAAATGCGCCTGCTCGAGCACCAAGCATTGGAGCCGAATAGCCTCCAAATCAGGATCATATCTAATCGGCATTGCAGTAAACACCAACCAATCCTGCGTGCTAGCGCGCCCGGCCAACACCTGATCGAACAACACAATAAGTTGACTGGCGTTCACCCGATAAGTTGGCCGTAAATAGGTCAGTGAAGCAACAATCACTAGGCCAAAGAGAAGCAGACTGATAAAAAAAGTTAACAACATTTATGCCGCCCACAGCAACTTAATGGCAAGCAAAAAAGTGACGATGATGAGCAGCGGCTTAATAAGTTTTACACCGCGTTGAATCACCATGTTTGAGCCTATTCTGGCGCCAATAAACTGCATAACCGCCATTAGCACCGCTAGATCCCACCATTGATAGCCGGCTACGATGAACACCAACATAGAGGTGGTGTTGACGACCAGCACGAAAGGTTTTGTTTGCGCCGTCGCCATCCTCATGGGAAGACCGCGCAGGCGAACAAACGCGGCCGCATAAAAGGACCCCATGCCTGGGCCAAAAAAACCGCCGTACAAACCCAAACCGCTGCCCACCGTTAGATTAAAAACCTCATTCGATAAACGCGCCGGCTTAGGCTCATCGGAAATATCCGGTGAAAAGGCAAAGTAAACCGCGAGAAGAAGCAGCATCCACGGTAGCAGAGACATCAACACATTGTTCGATATTCGTTGAATCAACCAAGTTCCAAGCAACGCCGCGACGAAAGCGCAGAGCAAACCCAGTTTGTTGGATTTGAAATCCAGATGGCCTTTACTAAAAAAATTAATGGTCGAGCTAAGGGTGCCAAACACACTCTGAAACTTGTTGACCGCCAAAGCGTTCAACGGCGGCACACCCGCCCATAGCAACACGGGCAAAACGATCATGCCGCCGGCACCGGCGATGGAAGAGACGAATCCAGCCACGAAAGCGGTACAAGAAAGTAGCAGGTAGATCCACAGGGGCCAATCCAAACTTAACTCCTGTGCCTACGCCTTATGATTGGAATGCAGGTCTCTTAGCGCGAAAGCTGCGTACGAACAGCTTTACCTTTTCAAGGTCGGCATCGAGATCATCACCCACAGTAAAAATATTACCAAAGGTGACTGTCTTAGAAGGGTAGTCCATTCCCACCATGAAAATGGGCACCTGTGCGCCCTTGGCAATATGCAAAAAACCGGTGCGCCATTTATCGACTTTCGAGCGTGTGCCCTCCGGCATCAAACAGACAATTTGCGCGCTATTTTGCTGTAAACTTTCGATGGCCTGCCCCACCATGCCGCTGGCAGAAGCGCGATCAACCGGAATACCGCCGAGCTTCAACCACAGGCCTTTTACCGGCCAACGAAATATAGAATCTTTTGCCAGCCAAGACACCTTCACGCCCAAGGCCATAATCGTAAACATCGCAATAACGAAGTCCCAGTTGGACGTGTGCGGGCCGCCAACCACCACCAACTTACCGGTTTCCGGAATATGGCCGATACAACGCCAACCCATCACCCGCAGACCATTGCGGCCAAGCCACCGGGTGAAAGCATTACCAAGTTTTGGCCATGCAGCTGGGGTTTTGGGGACAACGGGCACTTGTGTCATGGCGTTGGCCTACTGCAATTGTGGCGCTGCGCCACGATAGTGACTATTAATATGCGCGCGAATCAGGGCAGCATCAGCTTCATGATTGCCTGTGGTCGTCCAGACGCGATCGACCACCATGGATTTCGAGGGAAAGTCCCAAGCGATGGTCACAATCGGAACGCCGGCCGCGTGCGCAATGCGCACGAAACCGGTTTTATACTGGCCGACTTTTTTACGGGTGCCCTCCGGGGTGATGGCGACCCATACCGCATCGTGATCGGCATACCATTGCGCCACTTGGTTAACCACCTCTCCCGAGGCACCGCGGTCTAGCGGGATACCGCCCCACCAACGAAAAAGAATGCTGAAAGGCCAAATGAAGGCCTCTTTTTTCATCAAGTAAGAAACCTTAATCCCCAGCGCCATAATGATCGGCATAGCCACCACAAAATCCCAGTTGGACGTGTGCGGCGCGAGCGCCACCATCAACTTCTTCTCATTGGGCAAGTCGCCCTCTAGCCTCCAGCCCAACACACGGAGTATGAAACGCCCGAGAGCCTTGGAGAGGGAATTACCTAATGCAGGTGCATTTTCTGGAAGATGGGGAACGACGGACATAGTGTTATTTTAGTCTATTAACAGTCAGCTCGAGATTTTAGTACTTTTGAGGGTGTTTAGCACCTGCCTGTTCGGCCAGTGCCTACCTAAGTATCAGTCATCCAATCGGCGCATCTCTAACCTGCCACCGGGGGTTTTAACGCTAACCCACAGCTGCACCGCGCGTTAGCTCTGTTTCCAGCTCGGGTAATCTCAATTGCCATAGGCTCGATGCGCCCCTAGATTCGCCCCTAAAAGGCGCCTTTAGTATGGCCAAATAACCGCAACCTTAGCCTACCCCTTAGCACGCACTAGTCTCGCACCAGTGATAAATACCCACAATTCGCACCCAAAGCGCCGAAGCGCGATTCAATTTTTCAATTCTAGACATTGAGAAGCCGCAGAGACAGGCGCTGCATTTTTGCGCTTAAGATTTTAATCAGCCAAAAATTACAATTGGCGCCAACTGCGCCAGTTAGCACCCGTATAAAAGATTTTCGACCATCTACTATTAGAAAAATTCGCGACGATCGAACTAGGTGACGCCAAAATGAGCTGCCAGTGGCTTGGTAAAACTTACAAAAAGCAATGAAAATTTTTCAACTATCACTCCCTACTCCGCGCAAAAACCACTGATTCAGCCCACAAACCAGGCAATTAAAGCACTGGCACATCGCTTGCTACTTAAGTAATTGAACGCAAAGCATAAACGTCGAACCTTATACACAAGGAGTCATCCTATGAACTATCCAAAGGCAAAATTTCTCGCTTCAGCATTTTTATTGGCGGCGAGCGCCCATACACTGGCTGACAACGAATCAGATTGGAAAAACCAGTCGATTAACGATGCCTGGCTCGACGGAAAATCCGAAGCCACATTATTGCTAAGCCCCAATCTCAATAATTTCACTATCGACACACTGGTAAAAAATGGTGAAGTCACCCTGCGCGGTAATGTCGATAGCGAAATTCATAAACACTTAGCCGAAGAACTAGTACTCAGTGTTGAAGGCGTTACGAGTGTTAACAACCAACTCAAGGTGGCGCCAGACACCTATGCTACCGATGCCATTTTGGATGAAATGCAGAACACCAAAACCGAGTCGCTCGTGAAAGCGCGACTGTTAATGGACACAGAGGTGTCAGGAACTAGCATTGAAGTAGAAGTGAATCAAGGTGCCGTCATTTTATCTGGCACCGTGTCGTCTAGCGCAGAGCGAGAACTTGCACAAGCCATTGCAGAAAACACATCAGATGTGGAAAAGGTCATCAACAACTTACAAATAGCAAGTTAAGACCTAACTAGCACCGCCTAAATACGGCGGTGCTAGTTACCCCGAATAGCCATTAATGACAAACCAGTTTCAACGTTCAAGGAGTAGGTATGAATACCGCAACAGTATTAAGCAGCAAACCCAAAGAGCAACTTACAGAGAACGGCATAAATCGCGCCGACAGAAGTGAGTTAGCGACATTTCTTTCCAAAGCGTTGGCCGATACATTTTTACTCAACGTGAAAACATTAAATTTTCACTGGAATGTAATGGGCCCACTTTTTTACAGTTTGCACAAACTAACTGAGGAACAATACCGGGATCTAACCGACGCCATCGACGTGATCGCCGAGCGGATTCGCGCACTGGGATTTGTCGCACCAGGTAGCTTAACCAAGTTTGCCGAGCTGACCGATATTATTGAGGAGTCGGGAACACCCAGCGCGGAAAATATGATTAATCAATTGGCTGATGACAACGAGCGCTGCGCACGAAGCCTACGCGTTGCAGTGGCTGCCGCCGAAGAAATAGAAGATGTCAAAACCGCCGATTTATTAACCGATCGCATTGGCCAGCACGAAGAAAATGCCTGGATGTTAAGAGCCATTGTATCTAGCTAAAAAGTATCTAGCTAAAAAGTATCGAGCTACTCACCCAGCCACCGTTTACGAATACTCTACCGACCGATCAGTTTCAGGAATAGCTATGAACACCTTAAACAAGCACTGTGAAATTCCACCCAAACGATTAAACCACTGCAGCCAAGAGCGGCAAGTCGGTATAGAAATTGAAATGGCGGGCCTCGCGCCAAAACAAATCATTGCAGCCATTAAGCGCCACTTCGGTGGCGATGAGGCGTTGAACGGGCCGCTAGAATACGCATTATTAGACTCTCAACTGGGTAATTTTAAAGTTGAGCTGGATTCCAGAACCGTTAAAAAGGCCTACAAACTAGCTGATGATGCAGACTTACCTTGGCCGCTCGAAGACGCCAATACTATTGTTAAAGATTTAGCCGAAAACTGGGTACCTTGGGAACTCGTTAGCCCGCCAATACCTGTATCCCAGCTAGATCAAATCAATGATTTGGTTATTGACCTACGCCATCAAGGAGCCTTGGGTACACGCAAAGCCGCGCAGTATGCTTTTGGCATGCACTTAAATCCCGACCTCCCCGATTTAACCGCCGCGACTATTTTACAGTACCTACAAGCCTATTGTTGCCTCTACGACGGAATAGTTGCGCGCGAGCGACCGAATTTTGCCCGTCAACTAACACCGCACATTCGCCACTTTGATAAGGATTATATTTTAAAAATAATCGCTGCGAGTTATGCGCCGGACCTTCAAACGCTGATGGCGGATTATGTGGAACATAACCCCACACGCAATCGAAGCTTGGATTTACTGCCTCTATTTCAATTTTTAAACGAAGACTTTATTAAGCAGTCGCTAAACGATCCACGCATTAAGTCGCGGCCTACATTTCATTTTCGCCTACCCAACTCAGACATTGACAATCCTAACTGGGGCATCCACATCGCCTGGCACGAATGGCTAGCGGTAGAGTGGTTGGCGCAGGATGAAAAGCGCCTAACACAGATGTGCAGCGCCTACCGTAAAGAATTAAATCGGTTTGGCCATCACGTCGACAACCAATGGCAGAAAAGGGCCAGCGCGGAATTAGCCCGATGAACACAGAGCCGATACACATTGCGGTCACTGGTCCAGATCGCGGGCTAAAATTAGGTTGGTGGGCAAGTTACTGTATTCTGCGCGGGCTAGAAGCGCAGGCGCACTATATGAGCCCGTCAAATAAACCGCCGAAAGTTCCGATTAGCGGCGTCATCATCGGCGGCGGCAGCGATATCCAACCGAGCCACTATCAGGGCGATCCGATTATCGGTTACCCCTACGACCCTGCGCGCGACAGCTTTGAATTAGACATAATCAAACAAGCGCTGGCGCACAAGCTACCCATACTCGGCATTTGCCGCGGTGCGCAACTGTTAAACGTGGCTAAAGGTGGGAATTTAATTGCCGATGTTCGACCGCTGCGACAACACAGCAGCAACAGAAATTACATCACGCCCTCGAAACTCATTACGATTGCTACAGACTCGCGCCTAGAAAAGTTAACCCAGCGTAACAAGCTCAAGGTAAATAGCCTGCACAAGCAAGCGATTAATAGACCAGGGAAAAATTTAACCGTCGTTGCGCGAGACAAGGACCAACTAGTGCAGGCGGTGGAGGCCAAGGGCGAAAATGATCAATTCGTACTGGGCGTTCAGTGGCATCCGGAATACCTGCCTTACAAGCAAAGCCAGCGGCACATTTTCCGTGGCCTTTGCACAGCAGCTAAGGCGAGCCAAGCCCGCCTTTTCAACTGCTAAACTTCGCGATCTCGTCATCGTTAACCAACACCACTAACCCACTAATAGCGATAACCAACGAAAAGAAGGAAAAGATTAGTGTTCCCGCGTTGCTCTAAAGCGCACGTCTGGGTGGCGCTCTTCAGCTAGCGATAAATTAACCCGCGTGGGTGCCAAATAGGTTAAGTGGCCGCTACCGTCTAAGGCTAAATTATCGTGGCATTTGCGCTTAAACTCTTCGAATTTTTTAGCGTCTTTACAATCAACCCAGCGCGCGCTGTTCACACTAATGGGTTCGTAAATCGCGTCCACTTTATACTCGTCTTTGAGTCGGTAGGCGACCACTTCAAACTGCAACACCCCCACGGCGCCAACGATTAAGTCGTTATTGGCCATGGGGAAAAACACCTGGGTCGAGCCCTCTTCCGATAGCTGCTGCAACCCCTTTTGCAATTGTTTGGTTTTCAGTGGGTCCTTTAAACGAATACGGCGGAATAATTCCGGCGCAAAGTTGGGGATACCGGTAAACTTTAGCTCTTCGCCTTCGGTGAAAGCATCGCCAATCTGAATCGTGCCGTGGTTGTGCAGGCCGATAATGTCTCCCGCTAGGGCCTCGACCACCTGTTCGCGGTCACCGGCCAAGAAGGTTACCGCATCGGCAATTTTCACATCTTTACCGATGCGCACATGGCGCATTTTCATGCCTTTGCTGTAAGCACCAGAACACACGCGCATGAACGCAATACGGTCTCGGTGCTTCGGGTCCATATTAGCTTGAATTTTAAAAACAAAGCCTGAAAACGTTTCTTCACTGGCTTCAACAGTGCGCGGCTCGGCTTCGCGCGACTGGGGTGCTGGTGCATACTCCACGAAGCCATCTAACATTTCTTTCACGCCGAAGTTAGATAAGGCGGTGCCAAAAAATACCGGTGTTTGTTTGCCGGCAAGATAGGCGTCCCGATCAAACACGTGGGTAGCGCCGCGCACTAGCTCAATTTCATCGCGTATAGCATCGGCTTCGTCCCCCAGCAAAGCCGTTGCCTCATCGCTGGCCAAGCCTTTGATTTCGCGAAAGTCGTGCAAGGTGTGACCAAAGCCGTTTTCAAACACGGTGATGGTATCGGTATACAAATTATAGATACCCCGAAATAAGGAGCCAGAGCCCAGCGGCCAGTTAATTGGCGCTGCGGCGATGTTCAATACTTCCTCAATCTCATCCATTACTTCAACGGGGTCGCGAATATCGCGATCCAGTTTATTAATGAAAGACAGAATGGGGGTATCGCGCAGGCGACACACATTCATCAATTTAACGGTGCGATCTTCTACACCTTTGGCGCCATCAATTACCATCAGCGCGGAATCCACCGCGGTTAATACGCGGTAGGTATCTTCAGAGAAATCTTCGTGGCCGGGCGTATCCAGTAAATTAACCACGCGATCATGGTAGGGAAACTGCATCACCGAGGAGGTCACCGAAATGCCTCGCTCTTGCTCCATCGCCATCCAATCTGAGCGCGCATGTGGCCCGCGCTTGCCCTTAACTGAACCAGCCAGCTGAATTAACTGGCCTAACAACAAAAGTTTTTCGGTGACGGTGGTCTTACCCGCATCCGGGTGAGAAATAATGGCGAAGGTGCGGCGTTTGGCGATTGCAGCCTGATGCTGGCTCATGGCGTTACTCAAATGGAGGCATAAAGCTCGCCATTATAGCGCCCAAGGCCAGATGCCGGTAGCCGAAATTCCGCCTGACGCCTATCGAGAGGCGGTCGCACATGGCCATGGAATATACCCAAACCATGCCAATTAACCTAAACTCAGCTGCCAACAATCAAAACCAAGTCACCCACCACAAAAAAGGAATTACCCATGCTGGATTACGTGGCACTTTTCATATTGATTTTTGCCGTTCTGGCCGTGTTTTACGGTGTCATTGTCATTCACGACATACCCTACGAGATCGCCAAGCACCGCAACCACCCCCACCAAGACGCTATCCACATCGCCGGATGGGTCAGCCTGATGACCCTGCACGTGATCTGGCCGTTCCTCTGGATCTGGGCCAGCCTGTATCGCGATGACCGCGGCTGGGGATTTTCCGGGCAAGACTCACCTGGAGCCCAATTGGCCGAACTACAGACGCGTCTCGCTGCGCTGGAAAAGCAATTCACGGCGAAGGAGCAATAAGCCATGGATCTACTGTTAATACTCACATACACCGGTTTATGCATCGTCGTCTTCAAGGTATTCAAGGTGCCACTAAACAAGTGGACAGTACCGACAGCGGTGTTGGGCGGCATTGTGCTGGTGGGCGCCATCATGCTCATCATGAACTACAACCACCCCTATTCCGAGAATTCCCGCGAGTACTTTGTCACCACACCGGTGATTCCAAATGTCAGTGGCACGGTAGTGAGCGTGGACGTAAAGCCCAACCAACCCCTGAAAGCCGGTGACCTGCTATTCACTATTGATCCGACGCCTTTTGAAGCCAAGGTTGCGTCACTGCAGGCTCGGATTGTGTCGGCCAGAGCGGATTTCGAACGACAGAAAACCCTGGTGCAACGCAAGGTGGCAAGTCAGGCCGACTTGGACCGGGCTCAGGCTAACTTTGAAGACCTCCAGGCGCAGTTAGTCTCAGCAGAGTTTGACCTGAAGTCCACTCAGGTGCTGGCACCTACGGATGGCTATGTGACCCAACTATTCCTGCGCCCAGGCATGCGCGCCGTGGCTATGCCGCTGCGACCAGTGATGGTGTTTGTGCACAAGGAAAACTATTACTACACCGCCTTTTTTCGGCAGAACTCCGCCCTGCGTCTGAAACCGGGCTACGAGGCGGAAATTGCCCTAGATGGCATCCCTGGTGAAGTCTTCAGCGGTGAAGTGGTGCAAGTCGTGCCGGCACTGCGCGAAGGTCAACTGCAGCCAACCGGCGACCTGGTTGCCTTTAACGCCGGCATCCCGGCCGGCCGGGTGGCCGTAGTGATAAATATTACCGACCCCGCCTATGCAAAGTACGCCAGCCAATTGCCTCTAGGTAGCTTTGGCCAAGCCGCGGTCTATTCTGAACACGCCCATCACTTTGGCATTATCCGCAGGATACTGCTGCGCATGGCAGCATGGATGAACTACATTTACCCGCTGCACTAAGAACCAGAAAAGCACAGGGCGGGTTAAAACGCCCTGTGCTTTCATACCAGCAAACAATTTTATCATCGCTGCAACCTAACGAACGCTAGATCGCATCGCCCGCCCTTGGCAGATCGCCGACCACCACTGACACCCATCGCCATATCGGCAAAGCGAGGCACCAACCCGCCCAATTCAAGCACGCCACAGCCGTCTATAGTTTGGACTCACAATCAAGCAAAATCATCATGATGAATATCACTGAATAACTATAATAAATTATATTGATCTGTATGACTCAGCTAGTATCTATACTCAACGCAGTTAAGGGTGAATACAGATGTCCGAGCTATATCTCGTGCGCCATGGTCAAGCATCATTTGGCGCTGCGAATTACGATCAGCTGTCACCCTTAGGGTTTGAGCAGAGTCGCCTACTTGGGCAATATTTTCGCGAGCGCGAGATCACCTTCGACAGAATCATTTGCGGTGGCATGCAACGGCATCGGCAAACCCTAACAGCTATTGGTGAAGGCATAGGGGGTTTTTGCTGCGAAGCAGAGCAAGACCTGGGCTGGAATGAATTTCAGTTTCAGCAACTGGCGGCCGCCTACCTCGCACTCAACCCACACATGCAACCTGCGCCCGATGCGCCGAAGCGGGCATTTCTTGAAGTATTGAAAAAGAGCCTGCAAGCCTGGTCTAAGGGCGAACTACCTGAACAGACGCTAGATGAAAGCTGGGTGACATTTGAAACACGGGTAAGCGCGTCACTCAGCCATATCATCGCCCAACCCGATAAAAACAAAGTGCTCATCGTAAGCTCTGGTGGCGCCATTTCCATGGCCTTGCGGCAAATTTTACGCGCCGACGCAGAAACGATGATTGCGCTAAATTTACAAACCGCCAACACCGCGGTGAGTCGCTGTCACTTCAATCCGCAGGGCTTCAGTTTGCACAGCTTTAATCACCTACCCCATTTGCACGAGATAGAGAAAAGCCAACACATATCGTTTTTCTAAAAATGAAATGCCGAAAATAACTGAGGAATGAGCAATGAATTTCGAATACTCTGAAAAAGTGTCACAACTCCTTAAACAGCTATGTGCGTTTATGGATGAGCACGTCTATCCCAATGAAGCCGAAATGCACGCGCAAGTGGCAGCCGATCAATGGAACACCCCAGTCTTGATGCAGGAATTAAAAGCGAAAGCGAAAGCAGCTGGCCTGTGGAATCTATTTTTACCCCTTAGCTATGGCAAATACAGCGCCGGACTTACCAACCTTGAGTATGCACCACTGGCTGAACAAATGGGCAAAGTGCATTGGGCACCAGAGGTTTTTAACTGCGCAGCTCCCGATACCGGCAACATGGAGGTCTTGGCCAAATACGGCAATGACGCGCAGAAAAAACAATGGTTGGAGCCTCTACTAGCAGGTGAAATTCGCTCGGCTTTCGCCATGACTGAGCCAGATGTTGCCTCTAGTGATGCCACCAATATCGAAACCCGCATCGAACGCGACGGCGACGAATACGTTATCAATGGCAAGAAGTTTTATATTTCCGGCGCCTGCCGCAAGCAGTGCGCCATTATGATTGTGATGGGTAAAACCGACCCCACCAACCCGAGCCGCCACTTGCAACAATCGCAAGTATTGGTGCCCATGAATACACCGGGGGTTAAGGTCACTCGCCCAATGACCGTGTTCGGCTACAACGACGCGCCCGAAGGCCACGCCGAAGTTATTTTCGACAATGTGCGCGTGCCAACGAGCAATCTAATTTTGGGCGAGGGCCGCGGTTTTGAAATTGCGCAGGGGCGCTTAGGCCCGGGCCGTATTCACCACTGTATGCGCTCCGTGGGTGTTGCTCAGCGGGCGCTTGAATTGATGTGCAAGCGCGCCAATACCCGCGTGGTATTTGGGCAGCCGATGATAAAGAATCAATCGGTACGCGAAGATATCGCCCGCTCGGCCTGCCAAATCGAGCAAGCGCGTTTGCTTACCTTAAAAGCCGCTGCAAAGATGGATCAAGCCGGCAATAAAGAAGCCCAAGATTTAATTGCAATGATTAAAATTGTCGCGCCGAATGTAGCGCTCGACGTACTCGACCGCGCCATTCAAATTCACGGCGCCGTTGGCGTTAGCCAAGATACTTTCCTCGCGCAGCAATTTGCCGGCCAGCGCACGCTACGCTTAGCCGACGGCCCGGATCAAGTGCACATGATGCAACTGGGTAGAAATTTAGCGAAACGCTTGGAAGACTAAAATCGACTTGAGAACTAGAAGCGTCTTGAGAACCATAAATGTCTTGAGCACTGATTTAACATTTTATGTGCGAGCTGATCCAAACCAGCAGCGAAAAATAGCGACAGGAAAATAACATGTCTAACAAAGATGCCGTACAACATCTAGACACGGACAAGCTCAGGCCTTACCTACAACAACATGTGCCCGGCTTTCGCGGGCCGTTTAGCGCAGAAAAGTTTTCCGGCGGGCAATCCAACCCCACCTTCAAACTCACCGCCAGTTCCGGCGTTTATGTGCTAAGGCGTCAACCGCCGGGAACACTGTTGAAATCTGCCCATGCAGTAGATCGCGAATACCGCGTGCTCAAAGCCTTAGCAAACACCGAGGTTCCGGTGGCAAAGGTACACCACCTGTGCGAAGACACCAGTGTGCTGGGTTCCATGTTTTACATCATGGATTTCTGCGACGGGAATATTTATTGGGGCGCAGCACTGCCGGAGGCGCAAGACAACCGCCAGCGTACCGCCATGTACTACGAAATGAATCGTGTACTGGCGGCGCTGCACGATGTCGACATAGACGCGGCGGGCCTCAGTGACTACGGCAAACCCGGCAACTATTTTGCGCGTCAATTTGAGCGCTGGAGCGGTCAATATATCGCATCAGAATTGCAGCCAATCAGCGCCATGAACCAACTCATTGAGCAGTTACCACAAGCCATGCCCGCCGCCGACGGCATGGTCGCGCTCGCGCACGGCGATTATCGCTTAGATAATTTAATGTTCAGCAAAGATAACAGTCGAATTATCGCCGTGTTGGACTGGGAACTATCCACCCTCGGCCACCCCTATGCCGATCTCGCCTACCAATGCATGCAAATGCGCTTGCCCCATTCGACTGATAGAACGGCCATGTCTGGTTTAATGGGCGTCGATCGAAAAGCCTTGGGCATTCCAAGCGAGGCAGAATATGTCGCGCGTTACTGCGAAAACCGTGGCATCAGTGGCATAGAGCATTGGGAATTTTATCTCGCCTTTAGCTTTTTCCGTCTTGCCGCCATCGCCCAAGGCGTGGCCAAGCGCGCCAGCCAAGGCAACGCCTCGAATAAAAAGGCCGCCGCCGTGGGTGCCATGGTTGCGCCACTCGCGCAATTTGGGCTGCAGTGTTTACACGAAAAATAATTCAATAAAGGGATAAGCAAGATGAAAGCCGTTATCTGTAAAAACTTTGGCCCGCTCGACCAACTTCACTACGGTGACCTGCCCGACCCGGTAGCAAAGCCCGATGAAGTTGTGATTCGCGTTGAAGCCTGCGGCGTTAACTTCCCCGATGGTCTCTTGGTGCAGGGCCTCTACCAAATGAAGCCCCCGACACCTTTCGTTCCCGGAACAGAAGCCGCCGGCACTATCGAAAGCGTTGGCGCAGAGGTAAAGCATTTAAAAGCAGGACAGCGCGTAGTTTGCTGCAACCTGCTCAATTGCTACGCAGAAAAATTGGCCATTAATGCCAAAATGGTGCTGCCGCTGCCGAATCAGATTCCCTTTGAGGAAGCGGCGGGTTTAATCACCGCCCATGCCACCGCGCATCACGCACTCAAACAGCGCGCCAATATCCAACCCGGTGAAACCCTACTCGTTACCGGCGCTGCCGGTGGTACTGGGCTAGCAGCAGTACAAATTGGCAAGGCGATGGGTGCGCGGGTTATCGCGGCGGCATCAAGCGTTGAAAAACTGGAACAAGCGCGCCTCAACGGCGCCGATATTTTAATTAACTATTCAGAAAAAGATTTAAAAACTGAACTAAAAACAATAACTAATGGCCAAGGTGTGGATGTTGTGTATGAATGTGTTGGCGGCGATACCTTTGACGCCTGCGCACGCAACATGGCCTGGAATGGTCGGTTGTTAGTGGTTGGCTTTGCCAGTGGGAAAATTCCCGAGCTGGCTGTCAATCTCGCCTTGGTGAAAGGTTTTAGCTTAGTGGGCGTATTCTGGGGCACCTTTACCCAAAAGCAACCTAAGGACTTCGGCGCCAATATGCAGGAATTATTGCAATGGTATTTGGCAGGCAAGGTCAAAGTTGTGGTCGACCAAGTGTTTGCGCTTGAAGATACCGTAAAAGCCCTAGAAAAAGTGATGAGCCGCAAGGTCATTGGCAAAGTAATTTTAAAGCCCTAATTAGAAAATCTAACCTCAAACTTATTTATTATCGGAAAACCAGCAATGAAAAAAGATCTGTTTGACCTCACAGGAAAAATAGCCCTCGTTAGCGGTGCTAGCCGAGGCATCGGCGAGTCCATCGCTAAAACCTTAGCCACCTATGGTGCGCACGTTATTGTATCCAGCCGAAAAGTGGCGGACTGCCAACGCGTCGCCGACGAGATTATCGCCGATGGCGGTAGCGCCGAAGCCTGGGCCTGCCATGTAGGGGATATGGAAAGCATTGCCAATACCTTCCAATTTGTTCGCGACAAGCACAAAGGCAAACTCGATATTCTCGTCAACAATGGCGCTGCCAATCCCTATTTCGGTCATATCCTCGACACCGATCTCGGTGCCTTTCAAAAAACCGTGGATGTAAATATTCGCGGCTACTTTTTCATGTCTGTCGAAGGCGGCAAGTTGATGCGCGAAAACGGCGGTGGCAATATCGTGAATACAGCATCCGTCAACGCACTTAGCCCAGGCCACTTTCAAGGTATTTATTCGATCACCAAAGCCGCTGTAGTAAATATGACTCAAGCCTTCGCGCGCGAGTGTGCCGAGTTTAATATTCGCTGCAACGCACTGCTGCCTGGTTTCACCAAAACAAAATTTGCCGGCGCTCTGTTTACCGATGACGGCATCTACAACCACGCCATTGCCAATATCCCCATGAAGCGCCACGCCGAGCCCGACGAGATGGCCGGCGCTGTGTTGTACTTAGTTTCTGCGGCCAGCAGCTACACCACTGGGCAATGTATTGTGGTCGATGGCGGCCTAAACGCTTAAGGAATTTCAAATGGATAAATTACTCGATTTCACCGGTAAAACTGTTTTAATCACCGGCGCTGCGCAAGGCTTCGGCGCGCTTTTGGCCGAAGAGCTTGCCGCCCGCGGCGCCAATTTAGTACTCGGCGATATTAAAACCGAGCCACTGCAGGCGCTGGCAAAAAAGCTAAAGGCCAACGGCGCAAAAGTAATTGCGCAAAATTGTAACGTTGCCGTGGAAGCGGACGGCAAGGCGATGGTTGATGCCGCGATGGATCAGTTCGGACAACTCGATATCGCCGTCAACAATGCCGGCATTGGCCAAGCATTAGAGTTGACAGAAGAGGTTTCCGACAAAGACTTCGAATCGCAATGGCGCGTCAATGTGATGGGCGTGCAATACGGTATGCGGCACCAACTCAAGGCAATGAAAACCAAAGGTAGTGGTGTCATTCTCAATGTTAGCTCAATGGCGGGCCTTGGTGCCGCACCACGCCTCGCCGCTTATAGTGCGGCAAAGCATGCTGTGATTGGCTTATCGAAAACCGCCGCCGTTGAAAACGCCGCGCTGAATATTCGCGTCAATGCGATCTGCCCGTTTTTTGCTTTAACGCCCTTGGTCACGGAATCGGCCTTATCGGCCGCAGGCGTAGAGCAGGCGAAAGCCACACTTAGCCGCAACGCTCCTATACGTCGGTGCGCGGAACCCATAGAGATTGTTAATGCGATGATATTGTTGCTGTCGCCGGGCAATACCTACATGACCGGTTTAGCGATTGCCGTGGATGGCGGTGTATCGGCTATCTAATTTTCTGCCTATCTACGCTCTAAAACCTGAACGATAAAAGGCTTAAGCGGCGACCCGTTGAAAGCGTCGCTTAAGCCAATACCACGCAATAAAGCCAACCAATGCGTTACAAAGCGCCGTGGCAACAAATAATCCTGTAACACCCCACTGCCACTGAAACAACCAGGCTAAAGGCAAATACAACCCCATAACCCGCAAAAAAGAAATCGCCACACCGGGCATTGGCTGACCTATGCCATTGAAGGCAGCATTGACCGACATCACTAAACCATAGGCGCCATAGCTGATCGGCACGATCAATAAATAGCTCATTGCGATAGCGACAACAGCATCGGCATCGGAAAATAACCGGACCAGATACTCTCCTGCTAGCCACAGGAACAAGGCCAACACCAAGCCAAAACTCAAGCAAAACTTTGTCATCACTTTCAAGGTTTCATCTAAGCGATCAAACTTTTTAGCACCTAAATTCTGCCCACAAAATGGCCCGACGACACCGGACAACGCATAGAAAACAATGAGCACAATGGGCTCGACGCGCATGGCAATGCCAAGCCCTGCCACAGCCACTGTGCCGTAGGCAGCCACTAAGTAAACCACCACCCCACTAGCCAGCGGGATAATAATATTATTCACCATGGCCGGCACACCGACGTGCACTATCGCCCGCCAAGACACCATCACCTCATCCCACTTGGCAAACGGATTTACCAGCATCGATAGGCGTTTGTCTAACACGAATATCACCACTACAAGGCTCATCGCGCGGGTAATTAAGGTTGCTAGTGCCGCACCTTCAAGCTCTAAACGGGGAAAACCGAATAGCCCGAAAATCAAGATCGGATCGAGTATTAAGTTTAACACCGCCGCCGCCATCATCAGCGTGCCTTGAATACGCGCCAAGCCCATGGCGCGCAATGAGGCCAAACCCACCATGGGCACCATTAAACAGGGCGCACTGAAATACCAAATCCACATATAGTCGTGAATCAGCGGCAGCAGTTCTGGCTCGGCACCCAACAAAGTGAACAAGGGGTTGATGGTAAAGATACCAATGGCGCACATCACCACGCTGATGACAGTGGTTAAGGTCATGGAGTCGGTTGCCATACGCTGAGCGAGATGGTGGTTATTGCTGCCAATGGCGCGCGCAACCGCAGACGAGGTGCCGGCGCCCAAACCGATGGCAATACTGGTCAGCACCATAACAACGGGAAAGGTAAAACTCATTGCCGCCAGTTCGGTATGGCCGAGCTGAGCCACAAAAAGGGTATCGACAGCATTAAATGACATGGTGGCCAATAAGCCCCACACCATGGGCATTGCCATGTCGCGCAAATGCGGACCTACCGCGCCTTCAGTGAGGACTGGCCGACTAGCTGGATTCATGAGCCTTCAAGGTCTTGGAAAAGCGCAATTATACACCAAGGCGCCCGAACAGGAGCCGCTTGCGGCTGCGCCAACTAGGCATCCATCGGATTGCTGCGGCTTATTGTCGCAGCCCGGTAACATTCAGCGATTTAGCTTTATAATGCGCCCATGAAAATAGCCCAACCTGAATACTCACCCAGACGGCAAGTGACGCAAAACCTACGCACCTTGGTATTGCTGCGCTGGATGCTACTGACCGCACTGCTCCTATCGCTAAGTGCCGCCTACTTCAAACTAAACTTGGTGCTGGAATACCAAACACTGTTGTGGCTCATTGGCGTATTTTTCGCATTAAACCTACTCACCCATTGGCGAATCCAATCTCAAGTGCGCGCCAGCAACGCCGAATTTATGGCGCAGCTGACCGTAGACATTATTGGCTTATCAACCCTGCTGTATTTTACCGGCGGCGCCACCAACCCCTTTGTCAGTTATCTACTGATTCCACTGTGCATTGCCGCCATCGCCTTACCCGCGCGCCTCACCTTTGTCATTGCGGCGCTGTGCATCGGCTGTTATTGGTGGCTACTCAGTAGTTATATTCCGGTGCAGAACTTAGCGCCCACCCACCCTATGCATCATGCGCCCACGCAAGATTCTTCGCTGCATATTTATGGCATGTGGTTAAATTTTGTGTTCAGCGCCGGCATTATCGCAACCTTTCTCAGCCGCATGGCGAGGGAATTGCGCGAACAAGATCAAATTATTCAAAACCAGCGAGAACATGTGTTGCGCTCAGAACAACTCACCGCCATAGCGACACTCGCCGCCGGTGCAGCGCATGAATTAGGCACACCGCTGACCACTATAAAAATTGCCGCCAAAGATATTATGGCGGCAGCTCCCAGCGCAGATATCGCTGAAGACGCAGCGGTTATTAGCGCGCAAATAGACGCCTGCCAAAACTCCCTTAGAAAGCTACGCGATCAAGCCGAAGCCGGCATGCACATACAACTTAAGCGCCAACAATTGAAAATCTGGCTCGAACACACTATCGACCAGTGGCAGCTGATCAATCCGCAAAAATGCCTGGCGCACGACCTCAGCTCGCTCGCCGACAATGCATTTCTAAATGCAGACACCACACTCACCCAATCACTAATCAACCTGATGAACAATGCGGCGGAACAATCTGAACAAGCAATTACACTGCAGATTGAGTTGCTACACATCGACACCTCAAGCCCAAGGTTACAGCTCGATATCATCGATTTCGGCGGGCGCATTGCCGAGCAGGTTAAACAGCAGTGGGGCCAACCGTTTAACAGCAATAAAGCCGAGGGATTAGGCTTGGGCGTTTACCTTTCCAATAGCACCATAGAGCGACATCAGGGCAAGTTAATTTTACTCGAAGAACAAGCGCGTAAGATTACCCGCATCGATTTACCGATTATTATTGAACCCAGCCAATAGGACGCCAAGCATTGCATTATCTTTTACTCGATGACGATACTGCCCTCACGGAAACCTTAAGCCGATCGCTAATAAGACGCGGCCAGACTGTGAGCCAATGTCACAACCTAGCCGAGCTAGACTCGCGGCTGTCTGAGGCGCAATTTGATCGTGCGATCGTCGATTTAAAAATGGCCCACGAGAGCGGACTAGATGCCATCCAGCGCATCCAACAACGCCAGCCAGACTGCGCCATTGTGATGTTAACCGGCTATGCCAGTATTGTGACAGCGGTGGAAGCCATTAAACGTGGCGCCGTGCAATATTTACCAAAGCCTGCCGATACGGACGAAATCATAAATGCCTTTGGCGACAAGCTAACAGCAGAAAAAATTGATATTGCGCCACCGTCGGTGGAAAGATTGGAATGGGAACATATTCAACGGATCTTACACGAGCAGGACGGCAACATTTCTGCCACGGCGCGCGCACTCAATATGCATAGACGTACTCTGCAAAGGAAACTCTCGAAAAACCCAGCAAAATGCTAACACTCGAATGAGTTTGGTTTAGATAAATCAGCTTAAGCCATATACCGCGCCATGATCAGCGCATGCTCTTTGCCATTAAGGGTTGGGTAATAATTGGGCCGCTCGCCCACTTCCATAAAGTCGTAGCGTTGATAGAGGCGTATCGCCTTTTTATTGCTAACGCGCACCTCTAAAAATACGGTTTCGGCTTTTTTCTCGGCCCAGTGCAGCAAGTCATCCATCAGGGCAGACGCCACCCCCTTGCGCTGACTCTTTGGGCTTACGGCGATGTCCAACAACTCGGCATCGCCGCCTGCGGCCGAGGCGATATAAAACCCGAGCAATTTTTCATCGTCAAAATAACCGACACAGCGATGATGGCCCGCCAAACTATCGTCCATATTTTTACGCTTCCAAGGATGCGAATGCGCAATCGACTCAATATCCATCACTCGATCGATATCGGCCGGAAACAGGAGACGCAGAGGCGATTCAGTAGTATTCATGGCGACGCGGTTCTTAGGCAATACGCAGGTGCGAAATAGCGGCCCAAACGGGTGCTTTCATGGCCGGCGCTTCAATAAGTGCCTCAAGACTGGGCAGACAAACGGCAGGCATGACATCTGCCTCCGCTAAGGTTATCTGAGTTTGGGCGTAGAGCGCGGTATCTTGCTCGAGCAAATTGCGCGAGCTCATCTCGCCAAAACACAACAAGCTTGTGGCTTGACCAGCAAATCTGCGCGCCAGCAAAATTGACTTTAAATAGGTATCAGCCGGGCCACTCTGCGCCGCGCTCAATCCCTCCAAAGGCCATTTAATAACCTCCGGTTTTTGCGTTTCAACCACAGCGCGACCCAAGGCAATGAGAATATTTTTTAGCAAAACATTAACCGGCAACGCCTTCTGTACCTGCCGATCCGCAACCACGATTAAGCCAGCAAACTGCCACAAGTTCACCGCAAAGGCATCACTGATGGCCGACTGCTGCTTCGCCAGCAAGGATAAGTTAGCGACTTTACTCGGCGACCGAGCAGGCTCTGTCACTTTGGCGTTCGCCAACATCGATTGCAGTATATTACCCACTGCCTCTGGCGCTGCCGCTTCTTGCGCGCGATCTTGACGCACGGAACTAGTCGCTGGAGACTCACTAGGCGCGGCTGCAGTCAGCTCGACACTTAAGCTGGCTAAGTCACACTGCAGCGGCACGGGCGCAGACGGCAATACCCACTTGGGCATGTAGGTTTGTATACCCATTGCCTCTAAATATTGCTGCCTGGCCATTTCCTGCATTGTTTAGCTCACCGTCTCTTAGACACCCTCGCGCTGCGGGTGCTCTTTGTGCTTATCTTCAGCCAACAAGTTTAACGCATCTATGTAGGCTTTAGCAGAGGCGATGACAATATCGGTATCGGCGCCGGTACCATTGACGATTAAACCCTGCTTGCTCAGACGAACCGTCACCTCCCCCTGCGCTTCGGTGCCTTGGGTAATAGCGTTCACCGAATAAAGCTGTAATTCGGTATCACTACAGGCAATTTTCTCTATCGCTTTGAATGTGGCGTCCACCGCACCACTGCCTTCGGCCTCGGCATGCTTTAACTCACCGTCTACCGTGACACTCACTTTTGCGTTGGGCACTTGACCGGTTTTACACAGCACCTCTAAGGTCTCGAACTGAAACTGATGGCTCGACAGACTCTCGCGCACATCGGACACCAAGGCCTGTAAGTCTTCGTCGAATATTTCGTGCTTTTTGTCGGCCAGCGTTTTAAAACGCACGAAGGCTTCATTAAAAACCTCTTGAGTTTCAAAGCTAATACCCAACTCTTCAAAGCGGGATTTAACCGCTGCGCGACCCGAGTGCTTGCCCAACACCAACTTGTTGGAGTGCCAACCCACATCTTCGGCGCGCATAATTTCGTAGGTTTCGCGATGCTTCAACACACCGTCTTGATGAATACCGGACTCGTGTGCAAAGGCGTTAGCGCCAACGATGGCCTTGTTTGGCTGTACCGGGAAGCCGGTAACACTAGCCACCAAGCGAGAGGTTGGCACGATATGGGTGGCATCGATACGGGTGTCTAGATTCAACACATCTTTGCGGGTTCGCATGGCCATGACGATTTCTTCCAGTGACGCGTTGCCTGCGCGCTCGCCCAAGCCATTAATCGTACACTCCACTTGGCGAGCGCCATGCCTTACGGCGCTTAACGAGTTAGCAACCGCCAAGCCCAAATCATTGTGGCAATGGGTTGAAAAAATCGCTTTATCGGCGTTTGGTACCGCGGCGATTAAACGCGAAAACATCAAACCGTATTCCAGCGGCTCACCATAGCCAACGGTGTCGGGTAAGTTGATGGTGCTGGCGCCGGCATCAATCACCGCCTCAATAATTCGGCACATGAACTCATGTTCTGAGCGGCTCGCATCCTCCAACGAGAACTCCACATCCGCAACCAAATTACGCGCCCGCTTCACCGACCGAACCGCGCGCTCAATCACCTGATCCGGCTGCATTTGCAACTTGTATTTCATGTGGATTGGCGAGGTAGCGATAAAGGTGTGAATGCGACCTGCAGCCGCTGGCGCCAATGCTTCACCAGCGCGGTCGATGTCTGCATCGGCAGCACGTGCGAGGCTACAGACAGTGGAGTCTTTTACTGCTTCAGCAACAGCTTTAACAGATTCAAAATCGCCTTGGCTGGCAATAGCGAAACCAGCCTCAATCACGTCAACCCGCATTTTTTCGAGCATTTTGGCGATGCGAATTTTTTCGGCTTTTGTCATGGACGCGCCTGGGCTTTGTTCGCCATCGCGCAACGTTGTATCAAATATGACCAAACGATCAGTACTCATGGGAATCCTTGCAGCAAAATTTTATAGGGAAATAACGGGCTGGCTTGGACAAGCCAAAGACACTTACAGGGCTAATAGCCTGTAAGTGTGGTGATAAGTCGGAGGCACTTGGAGGACGTGTAAGACACAATCTCTACTCTACATTACTAATGGGCGAAGTTTAGAACATTACTCCTCCATTTAGCAAGCAGAAAAAGAACACCCATCCTAACTTTGATCATTAAGCCAAAGCTAAAGAAGTATAATTACGTAAAAACAACCTAAGACGAATGATTTATCCTATTTTCTCCAAGAGCGAGTCAAGTTGCTTACGCAGCGCGACCAGATCGACTTCAGTCGTAGCAGTTGCTACCTGCTTAACCCAGTTAATAGCCATAGGCTGCAAGGCTTTTCCCGCGTCAGTAAGCTGTACCCATACCTGCCGCTCATCCTCTAATCCCCGTTGGCGCGCGACCAAGCCCAGCGCCTCCATACGCTTAATCAACGGCGTTAAGGTGCCAGAATCAAGCATCAGCTTGTCGCCCAAGTGCCCCACCGTGACAGCCGATTCACTCTGCCAAAGCACCATGAGTACTAGGTACTGGGGGTAAGTAACCCCCATGCTATCTAACAGTGGCTTATAGGCCCGAATGACCAAGCGGCTAGCAGCGTACAACTTAAAACACAGCTGCTGATCCAGATGCACAAGCTTGGCATCATCAATTGCATTACCCATTAGCCAAGCGCTGCCTTAAGCTCGGACTCCAAGGCCTCCGGCTTATCTTTTGGGGCGAATCGCTTAATGACTTTGCCATCGCGCCCAATAAGAAACTTAGTGAAATTCCACTTAATACCTTCGGTACCAAAAACGCCAGGCGCCTCAGCTTTCAACCAATTAAACAGAGGATGGGCAGTCTCACCGTTCACATCGACTTTCGCATAGAGCGGAAAAGTGACGCCAAAATTGAGCTCGCAGAACTCGCTAATTTCAGCGCTATCGCCAGGCTCCTGCTTGCCGAATTGGTTACAGGGAAAACCCAAAACCTCAAACCCCTGATCTTTATACTTTTTATAAAGTGCTTCGAGACCTTTGTACTGGGGCGTGAAACCACACTTACTGGCGGTATTCACTATTAACAAAACCTTGCCCTTATAGGCGCTAAAATCCTCTGGCTCAGCCGACAAACGGGGTGCACTAAATTGGTAGATATCACTCACGGCAATCACTCTCTCTTTAAAGAAAAGTCGAATTTACATTGTGCACAATATAATTGCCAGCAAGATATTGCTATTAGGGTGATTGATGGGTTTGAAGAAGGATTGAGTTGACAGGGTACAGTTTACAGGACGGGCGGGAGGGCAAACGGCGGAGCGCCTAGCCCGATAGCTCGGGCCCCTGCAAGCTGCAAGACGGATGGCTGCAAGCTGCAAGCTGCAAGCTGCAAGCTGCAAGCTGCAAGCTGCAAGCCAAAATTGTGCGTTTGCTAACACCCAATCACAAATAAAAAAGCCCAACCGAGCAATCGATTGGGCTTTTTGTGGATCTTCTTTTAACAGCAAGCGGCACGGCCGCAATGCGCTATTTTCGTTACAAAGCAGCTAGTGGCAAGCTCTTACATGGGGCTAGTCTGCGCGTTGTGGTTGCGACCAGCAACCTACGCAGAATAGCGCGGCCAGTGATACGGGGCGGAGGGGCGGCCACCCGCCATCCGTCGGTTCAGTTGGTCGGCATTCATTCCGGCTGCGACTTAACGAAGTTCGGCACGGCCATCCGCTTACTTACGCTCAATCTTCGCAAACTGGACGTCATCAAGTACGAGTATAACTCGCTATTCGCACGCTCTCACATGGGGGCTCCGCGATGCGCTTAGGTTGCGATCAGCAACCTGCATCGCGGAGCGCCGGCAAGCTACGCTTGTCGGCCGGACCGCGTGAGCGGCCCCACAAATAAAGAGAGGGTGGTGCGGCACTCCGACTTGCCCCATGCGAGCGTAGGATATTGGCAAGCACCTCAGTGGTATGTGGGCCACATAAAAAAATACCCCGAACCATTGCTGATTCGGGGTATTTTAATTTAGATGCTTGACAATGTCCTACTCTCACATGGGGAAACCCCACACTACCATCGGCGCTAATTCGTTTCACTACTGAGTTCGGGATGGGATCAGGTGGTTCCAAATCGCTATGGTCGTCAAGCAAACTGGTATGGATCGCTGTGTCTTATGTCACTTTCAATAAGCAACGGCATGCGTTATCCAAATAGGGCGGTAAATGTGCTCTGTTGTCTTTCGATAACAAAGTCGTCGTAATAATTCTGTCGATGCTGAGTCTCGTGTTACATAAATCTGATTAATTTGTTGTGTGATCTCTCACGCAATACTTCAGATCGTTCTCAAATCATTTTCTATTTCTAAAAAGTACAACGTCAACACAATCGTTTCTGTTATATGGTCAAGCCTCACGAGCAATTAGTATTGGTTAGCTCAACGCCTCACAGCGCTTCCACACCCAACCTATCAACGTCGTAGTCTTCAACGGCTCTTTAGGGGACTTAAAGTCCCAGGGAGATCTAATCTTGAAGGAGGCTTCCCGCTTAGATGCTTTCAGCGGTTATCCCGTCCGAACGTAGCTACCGGGCAATGCCATTGGCATGACAACCCGAACACCAGAGGTTCGTTCATTCCGGTCCTCTCGTACTAGGAACAACTCTTCTCAAATCTCCAACGCCCACGGCAGATAGGGACCGAACTGTCTCACGACGTTCTAAACCCAGCTCGCGTACCACTTTAAATGGCGAACAGCCATACCCTTGGGACCGGCTTCAGCCCCAGGATGTGATGAGCCGACATCGAGGTGCCAAACACCGCCGTCGATGTGAACTCTTGGGCGGTATCAGCCTGTTATCCCCGGAGTACCTTTTATCCGTTGAGCGATGGCCCTTCCATACAGAACCACCGGATCACTATGACCTACTTTCGTACCTGCTCGACGTGTCAGTCTCGCAGTCAAGCTGGCTTGTGCCATTACACTAACCTCCTGATTTCCGACCAGGATTAGCCAACCTTCGTGCTCCTCCGTTACTCTTTGGGAGGAGACCGCCCCAGTCAAACTGCCCACCATGCACTGTCCGCAATCCCGATAAGGGACCTACGTTAGAACCTCAAACATACCAGGGTGGTATTTCAAGGACGGCTCCATCGAAACTAGCGTCTCGACTTCAAAGCCTCCCACCTATCCTACACAAATAGGTTCAAAGTTCAGTGCAAAGCTACAGTAAAGGTTCACGGGGTCTTTCCGTCTAGCCGCGGGTACACTGCATCTTAACAGCGATTTCAATTTCACTGAGTCTCGGGTGGAGACAGCTCCGCCATCATTACGCCATTCGTGCAGGTCGGAACTTACCCGACAAGGAATTTCGCTACCTTAGGACCGTTATAGTTACGGCCGCCGTTTACTGGGGCTTCGATCAAGAGCTTCGCTTACGCTAACCCCATCAATTAACCTTCCAGCACCGGGCAGGCGTCACACCCTATACGTCCACTTACGTGTTTGCAGAGTGCTGTGTTTTTAATAAACAGTTGCAGCGGACTGGTTACTTCGACCACCGACAGCTTACGGAGTAAATCCTTCACCGTCAGTGGCGTACCTTCTCCCGAAGTTACGGTACTATTTTGCCTAGTTCCTTCACCCGAGTTCTCTCAAGCGCCTTGGTATTCTCTACCTGATCACCTGTGTCGGTTTACAGTACGGTTCTTTGTTACCTGAAGCTTAGAAGCTTTTCTTGGAAGCATGGCATCAACCACTTCGCTCAATAAATTGAGCTCGTCATCAGTTCTCAGCCTTAGGGGACCGGATTTGCCTAATCCCCCAGCCTACAACCTTAAACACGGACAACCAACGCCGTGATGGCCTAGCCTTCTCCGTCCCTCCATCGCAGTAACAAAAAGTGTAGGAATATTAACCTACTTCCCATCGACTACGCGTTTCCGCCTCGCCTTAGGGGCCGACTAACCCTGTCCCGATTAACGTTGGACAGGAAACCTTGATCTTCCGGCGGGGGAGTTTTTCACTCCCCTTGTCGTTACTCATGTCAGCATTCGCACTTCTGATACCTCCAGCATGCTTCTCAACACACCTTCAACAGCTTACAGAACGCTCCCCTACCCCACAGACAAAGTCTGTAGCCACAGCTTCGGTTGCTAATTTAGCCCCGTTACATCTTCCGCGCAGGCCGACTCGACTAGTGAGCTATTACGCTTTCTTTAAAGGGTGGCTGCTTCTAAGCCAACCTCCTAGCTGTCTAAGCCTTCCCACATCGTTTCCCACTTAATTAACATTTGGGACCTTAGCTGGTGGTCTGGGTTGTTTCCCTCTTGACAACGGACGTTAGCACCCGCTGTCTGTCTCCCGGATAGTACTCACTGGTATTCGGAGTTTGCATGGGGTTGGTAAGTCGGGATGACCCCCTAGCCCAAACAGTGCTCTACCCCCAGTGGTATTCGTCCGAGGCTCTACCTAAATAGATTTCGGGGAGAACCAGATATCTCCGAGCTTGATTAGCCTTTCACTCCGATCCACAAGTCATCCCCTAATTTTTCAACATTAGTGGGTTCGGTCCTCCAGTTAGTGTTACCCAACCTTCAACCTGCTCATGGATAGATCGCCCGGTTTCGGGTCTATTGCATGCGACTAAAACGCCCTATTAAGACTCGGTTTCCCTACGGCTCCCCTAAACGGTTAACCTTGCCACATACAATAAGTCGCTGACCCATTATACAAAAGGTACGCAGTCACACCACGAAGGTGCTCCTACTGCTTGTACGCATACGGTTTCAGGATCTATTTCACTCCCCTCACAGGGGTTCTTTTCGCCTTTCCCTCACGGTACTGGTTCACT